>NZ_JAYRTX010000027.1:0-34030 GCF_041919395.1 Albidovulum sp. | reverse complement strand
TGATATAGCCGAAAAACCACCTCGTCACAAGGCCCGGTGCAGAAATCTTCCCGCACCGGGTCCACCGGGTCAGTTCGCGCCGAGCTTCTTGATACGGCCCTCGACCCCGGTCGTGACCTTGCCGGACCGGGCGATGTAGTCGATCACGTCGTTTGCCATGAGGTTGCCGTTGCCCGCGTTCACGATGACCTTGCCGCCGCCGAGTGCCGAATAGCCGTCGCCGCCCGACAGCATGTAGTCGTTGGTCGCCACCGTGTAGACCTTGTCCGGATCGAGCGGCTGGTCGCCCACCATCACCTCGGAGACGCGCGACCCCGCAGGGGCCGAGGCGTCGAAGGCGAAGCTCATCCCCGAAACCTGCGGGAAGCGGCCCGCGCCCTTCTCGACCTGGCTCACCCCGTTTTCCAGCGCGGCAAGGATCTGGCTGCCCGGAAGCTCGGTCAGCACGGTGACGTTGCCGAAGGGAAGCTCGGTCAGGATGTCGCGGCGCGTCAGCACGGCGCCGGGATCGTAGGTCCGGTCGGCACGGATGCCGCCGCCGTTGGTGAAGCCGATATCGGCCCCGGTCGCCGCGCGCATGGCGTCTGCGATCACGTTGCCCATTGCCGATTCCTCGGCCCTGACCACGTTCCTGCGGCTGTCGAGCGGCACCTCGGTCGTGCCGATCTCGACGTTCAGGCTTTCGTCGAGCTTCTTCTGGAACTCATCAACCATCGCCTGCGTCTCGGGGTCCGGCGTGATCGTTGCGGTGTCGATGAAGCGGAACGAAGGCACCCAGTCGATCGTGCGCTTTCCGTCCTTGTCGGCGCCGATCTCGACCGTCAGGTCGACGGGCGAGAGGAAGCGCGCGTCCATCGAGGTTTCGACGTAGACGGTCACGCCGTCATAGGCCGTGGCGTAGGAGTGGTCGTCACCCGACAGGATCACGTCGAAGGCGTGGGAGGCGATGAGCTTGCGGTCGTTCGTCATGTCGGTCTGCACCACGCCCACGACGATGTCGGCGCCATCCTCGCGCGCCTGCTTCGCGGCGGCGACGGCGGTGTCCACCGTCGGCAGGAACTTGAGGTCGCCCGCGCTTGCCACCTCTGGCGTGGTGTCCTGCGCCACGGGGACCAGCGCGACCTTGAGCCCGCCCACATCCTTCACCATGACGCCGCCCAGGCCCTCGATGGGCGAGCCGTCGGCATTGGTGATGTTGATCGCGGCCCAGGGATATTTCGACGCCTTCATCTTCTCGAAGAAGTTCTCCGGCCCGAAGTCGAATTCATGGTTGCCGGGGACGGCAAGGTCGAAGGGCACGAGGTTCGTCAGGTCGATCGTGTTCTGCCCCTTGTCGAAGCCGGAAAGGAGCGAGGGCGAAAGCATGTCGCCGTCGAAGAGATAGAGCGTGTTCGGATTCGCCGCGCGCTCGGCCTTGGCAACGGCATTCAGCCGGGCGAAGCCGCCGCGGCCGTCCTCTTCGGCGAAGGCGTAGGCATCGCCGACGCCCAGAAGGGTGAGCTTCACTGTCTCGGCAAGAACAGGACCCGCGGCAAGCGAAAGCGCGGTCGCGGAGAGAAGCGTCGCGGCGAGGCGACGGACGGGCGTGATCATGATCTCAATCTCCCTATGGCGCGAATATGGCACTACATTGCGGCCGGGCGGCGCGCCTGTCAAAGTTCCTCGCGGCCTCGCCCCCACGTTTCTCGCGTTCACACATGACGGCAGGGTGAAACGTCCCGGCCATTGACCGCGGGGCGGGCGCGAGGCATGAGGTCGCCATGCTGATCTACAAGATCTTCCGCCGATCCGAGTGGGACGCCTTCCGCGGCGCGGGCGAAACCGACGGCGCGCCGGTGGATCTTGCCGACGGATACATCCATCTCTCGACCGCCGCGCAGGTGGCCGAGACGGCGGCCCGGCATTTCGCCGAGGAAAGCGATCTCGTCATCGTCGCCGTCGCCCCGGATCAACTCGGATCGGCTCTCAGGTGGGAACCCTCGCGCGGCGGCGCGCTCTTTCCACACCTCTACCGCCGCCTTCACCTTGCGGACGTGGTCTGGGACAAGTCGCTTCCCCTCGGCGCGACGGGCCACATCTTCCCCGAGGGGCTGCTGTGACGCCGCTCGAACGCGCGGGCCTTTGCACGCTGCACCGGCTCGACCCCGAGCTTGCGCACGGGCTCTCGCTCAAGGCGCTCCGGTTCGGCCTCGTGCCGCTTCCCGGCCCCGTGACCTCGGCGAGGCTAAGGACCCGCCTCGCCGGGCTCGACCTGCCCAATCCCGTCGGCCTCGCCGCCGGCTACGACAAGAACGCCGAAGCCGTGGGCGCGCTCACCCGTGCGGGGTTCGGATTCGTCGAGGTGGGCGCGGCCACGCCCCTGCCGCAGCCCGGCAACCCCAAACCCCGGCTCTTCCGCCTGCCCGAGGATCGCGCCGTCATCAACCGCTTCGGCTTCAACAACGACGGCGCCGAGGCCATCGCCGCACGCCTCGCGCGGGCCGACCGGCGGGTGCCCGTGGGCCTCAACCTCGGCGCCAACAAGACCTCCGCCGACCGCGCCGCCGATTTCGCCCGCGTCCTCGCGCTGGCCGGGCCGCACGTCGATTTCGCCACTGTCAACGTCTCCTCGCCGAACACCGAGCGGCTCCGCGACCTGCAGGGCAAGGCGGCGCTTTCGGCGCTGCTCTCGGGCGTGATGGAGACGCGGGGAGCCCTCGCCCGGCCGGTCCCGGTCTTTCTCAAGATCGCGCCCGACCTTGCGGAGGCCGAACTGGCCGACGTGGCCGAGGTCGCGCTCGCCTCGGGCATCGACGCGGTAATCGCAACCAATACAACGCTCGCCCGCGACGGGCTGAAGAGCCGCCACGCGGGCGAGGCAGGCGGCCTTTCCGGCGTGCCGCTCTTCGAGCGTTCGACAAGGGTCCTCGCCCGGCTCCATCACCTGACGGAGGGCCGCATTCCGCTCATCGGCGCGGGCGGCATCGCCTCGGCCGCGGACGCCTGGGCGAAGATCCGCGCCGGCGCCTCGGCCGTGCAACTCTATTCGGCGCTGGTTTTCCAGGGACTTTCGCTCGTTTCCGACATCGCCCGCGGGCTCGACGCCCTGGCAGCGCGGGAGGGATTCGCGACCCTGGCGGACGCGGTCGGCAGCGGAAGGGGGGACTGGCTCTGACGACGATCTGGCACAATCCCCACTGCTCGAAATCGCGCGCGGCGCTCGCGCTTCTCGAAGCGCGCGGCATCGCGCCGGAGGTGCGGCTCTACCTCCAGGACCCGCCCGCGGAAGCAGAACTCCGCGCCGCCCTCGCGGCGCTCGGTCGCCCCGCCCGCGACCTTGTCCGCAGGGGTGAACCTGTCTTCCGCGACCTCGGGCTCGCAACCGCAGACGAGGACACTCTGGTGGCCGCCATGGCCGCGCACCCCGTGCTCATCGAGCGCCCGCTCGTACTGCACCGGGGCCGCGCCGCGCTCGGTCGCCCGCCCGAGGCCGTGCTCGCCCTCTTCTGACCTCAACCTGTCCCGAAATGCCCTGGGGAGTGTCCCGCGCCGGCAAGGGCGGGTGTTGGCGCGCTATGCCGCCACCGCCTCCGCGCGCGGGTATCGCAGCGCCATCGTCGCTCCGCGCGCGACGTTGAGCACCATGAGGGAGGCCCAGAGCCCGTGGTTGCCGATCGCGCCGGGCAGGATCAGAAGCGCCACGAGATAGATCGCGACCGAGACGACCATCGCGTTGCGCATCTCGCGGCTCAACGTCGCACCGATGAAGATGCCGTCGAACATCCAGCTTGCGATTCCGATCACGGGCGCGAGCGCCACCCAGGGCAGGTATTCCCGCGCCGCCGCCCTCACCTCGGGCTCGGTCGCCATCAGGTCGATGAGCAAGGGGCCCGCAATCCAGAAGACGAGGCAGAGAAGAACCGCGCCGGCCCCGCCCCACTGGCTCGCAATCACCGAGGCGCGTCGGACCGCAACGGGTCGTCGTGCCCCCACGGCCTGGCCCACCAGCGTCTCGGCGGCGAAGGCAAAGCCGTCGAGCCCGTAGGCGGTGATTTCGAGGAACTGCAACAGGACCTGGTTGGCCGCGAGCGTGACGTCGCCGAAATGCGCGCCCCAGAAGACGAAGGTGGTGAAGGCCCCCTGCAGGAGGACCGAGCGCACCATGATGTCGCCATTCACCCGCATCATCCGCGCCAACCGGACCCGGTCGAAGACCCGCGCCCAGTCCCGCCACTGACCGCCCGCGAAGCCACCCCGGCAAAGCCAGAGGCCGAAGGCGAGACCCGTCCACTCCGCGATCAGCGTCGCCACGGCGACACCCGCCACGCCCCAGCCGAGCCCGAGCACGAAGAGGAGGTCGAGCGCGATGTTGAGCCCGTTCATCCAGAGCTGGAGCGCCAGCACCCCGCGCGTCCGTTCCACCGCGATGAGCCAACCGGTCACGGCATAGAGCGCGATGGTCGCGGGCGCCCCCCAGATGCGGATGGCGAGATAGGCGCGGGTCAGGGCTTCCACCTCGGTCGAGGCCGGGGCGAGCGCGAAGGCGGCGCGGAAGAGGAGCCCCTGCGCGAGGATGAAGACCGCGCCCGCCGCCCCGCCGATCATCAGCGCCCGCATCAGGATCGCGCCCGTCTCGGCGGGATCGCGGGCGCCATGCGCCTGGGCGACGAGGCCCGATGTCCCCATGCGCAGGAAGCCGAAGATCCAGTAGACCGAGGCGAGGATCACCGCCCCCATCCCCACCGCGCCGATCGGCGCCGCCTGCCCCAACTGGCCGACGACGCCCGTATCCACGGCGCCGAGAAGCGGCACCGTCGCATTCGAAAGGACGATGGGCGCCGCGATCCTCAGGACGCGGGCATGGGTGATCTCAGCCATCGCCGCCCGCATCGAGCGGCCAACCGCGTTCGGGCATCAGGAAGTGCCCCGTACCTTGCGCGAAGAGCCGCGACCGGTTGTCCTGCCAGGCCTCGACATGGACGCTGGCATAGCGTCGGCCCGACCGGTTGATCCGCGCCCGCGCGTAGGCGTCGCGCGGCAGGCCGGAGCGGAGGTAATCGACCGTCAGGTCGATGGTCTTCGGCAGGCGCGGGAGGTGCCCGGGCGCGAGGCTCAGGGGGTCGAGCCGACCGCTCTCCATCTCTTCCCAGGTCTGTGCCCAGGCCAGTTCGATGATCGCGGTGACCTCCAGGAAGGCCGCCGTCACCCCGCCGTGAAGCGCGGGCAGCAGCGGGTTGCCGATGTGCTTTTCGTCATAGGGCAGGATCGCCGTCAGCTCATCGCCCCGGCGGTCGAACTCGATGCCAAGAAAGCGGATGTAGGGCACGCCATGCACAAGCGCGGCCAGTGCCGCGTCGCGGCGCTCCTTCACCACCTGCACCGGTTCGGGTTTAGGCCGCCGGGTCATTTCCGCGCCTCCGGCCGCTCCAGGGTGAATGCGCCGGTCGCGGCGGCGACGGGGCGGCCCTCTTCGCCGTCATGGGCGGTGGCGCGGACGAAGGCGACCGAGCGGGTGACATGATAGCATTCCGCCCGCGCGGTGATCCGCGCGCCGGGCGTCGCTGGCCGCATGTAGTCGATCCTGAGGTCGAGCGTCGCGGTGCCGACCGCGCCGGTCGGGTGGCTCATCACCGCCGCCCCGCCGCAGGTGTCCATCAGGGCCGAGACCGCGCCGCCGTGGATGACGCCGGTCTGCGGGTCGCCGACGAGCCGGGCGTCCCATGGCATCGAGATCACCGCCACGCCGTCGCCGATCTCGTCCAGCACCAGCCCGAGCGCGCGCGAATGCGGGATCGCCTCGATGAACTGTCGTGCGGCGGTCCGCTTGCGTTCCTTCATCTTCCCGGCTCCTCTCTCGGTCTGAGCCAATCTGCCAGTTGACACAGCCGCCGCAAGGGCCAATATTGTCCATTATAGCCTTGGCTTCACCTTATGCAGCAATGTAACTCATGCCGATGGATTCATCCGCTTCCCTCGCGTCCCTGCCGCTCGTCGCCCGTCTCGGTCCGTTCCGGCCCCGTCGACTTGCGCTTGCCGGGTCCCTTGTGGCGCTGGCGCTCGCGCCTGGGGAGCTTGGCGCACTGACGCGCGGACTAATGCAGGATGCCTTCGTCCAGGTCTCCGCCTTCGTCGCCGCGACGCTTCTGCTGTTCTACGGGCTCGAACGGCTCTTTCGCTTCGACCTCGGGATTGCGATGGGACAGGCGCGGGCGTTCCAGGTGCCGATAGCGGCCTTCCTCGGTGCGACGCCGGGTTGCGGCGGTGCGGTCGTGGTGGTGGCAGCCTATGCCTCGGGCAAGGTCAGCTTCGGTGCGGTCGTCGCCGCACTGACCGCGACGATGGGGGACGCGGCCTTCCTGCTCCTTGCCACCCGGCCGGACGCGGCGCTGGTACTCCTGCCGCTGCAGTTCGCCGTGGGCATCCTGACCGGCTGGCTCATCGACCGCTTCGTGAATGTGGACTACCGGCCGCAGGGGGGCGCCTGCGAGATCGCGCCGCGGATCGGCACCACGCGGATGCGCGACTACGCCTTCCTTGCCGCCGCCATTCCCGGCCTGATCGTCGGGGCCGCGCAGATCGTCTCGGTGGACCTGACCCACATGCTGGGGGTTCCCGTCACCGCGATCGCGCTCGCCGGCGCCCTCCTCGGCCTCGCCATCTGGGCTGTCTCGCCCGTCACCGCGATGACAAACCCGGGCGATGCGCCGGTGACACGGATGGCCGAGGAAACCTCGTTCATCTCGGTCTGGGTGATCCTTGCCTACCTCGCCTACGACTATGCCGCGGTCTATGCCGGGCTCGACCTGAAGGCGATGTTCCAGGCCATCGCCCCGGTCCTGCCGCTCGTCGCGGCGGCGATCGGCTTCGTTCCGGGCTGCGGGCCCCAGGTCCTCGTCGCGACGCTCTACGTGCACGGCACGATACCCTTCTCGTCCCTCGTCGCCAACGCGATCTCGAACGACGGCGACGCGCTTTTCCCTGCCATCGCGCTTGCCCCGCGCGCGGCGATCATGGCGACGGCCTTCTCGACGATCCCGGCACTGATCGTCGCCTACGCGTTTCATTTCGTTGCCCCGGGCTTTATGAACTAGCGCAGCGGTAAGCGAGTTGTCTCGGACAGCGCCTGCGAATAGGCTTGACCCGGGAGGCCCGGGATGGCGGACGAACTCATCTCGTTCAGGGACATGTGCGCACGTTTCGACGTGACGCCCCGCACCTTGCGCTATTACGAGTACATCGAGCTTCTATCGCCCGTGAAGGAAGGCCGCGCCCGTTACTATGGCCCGCGCGAGATCGCGCGGATGACTCTGATCCTGCGCGGGCGCCGCTTCGGCTTCAGCCTCGAGGAGATCCGCCAATGGCTCCTCCTCTATGCCCAGAAGGGCACCCGCGAGCAGTATCAGGTCTGGATCCAGCTCGCCAACCGGCAACTGGCGGAGCTGGAACGTCAGCGCGCCGAGCTTGACGCGACCATCGCCGACCTGACGGCGCTGCGCGACCGGACGGCCGATTCGCTGAAGGATTGACCCGTCCAGCGGCTCGGCGGCTGCGGAAAGCGCCGCGTCGGCGGCGCACATAAGTTTCGTGTCTCCGCAGGCGCGTTTCACGGACATTACGTCACCGATTTCGTGACGCTACGTTACACTGACGTGCACGTAAACTTCCCTTGTAAGGTCGCGGCAGACTTCCGATCTGCCCGGCCATGACGCAACGGCAACTCATGGAAGGGCCATTGATGAGCGATGACCTGATGACGATTCGAGAGATGTGCGACGCCTTCGAAGTGACGCCCCGCACGCTCCGGTTCTACGAGGCCAAGGAACTCCTGTTTCCGATCCGGGACGGGCAGAAACGCCTCTTCACCCGTCGCGACCGCGGCCGGCTGAAACTGATCCTGCGCGGCAAGCGCTTCGGCTTCAGCCTCGAAGACATCCGCCAGCTTCTCGACCTCTACGATCTCGACGACCAGAAAAACATGCAGCTGACGCGAACGCTGGAAATGGCCGAGCGGCGCAAGTCGGAGATGCAATCCCAGCGCGATGAGATCGACGCGACGATCGCCGAGCTTGAAGAGCAGATCGCACTCGGCCGCAAGATGCTGGCCGAACAGAAGACCCACGCAGCCTGACACGACCCGAGGGAGGAGACCCGACCATGCCGAGCTACGCCGCGCCGATCCGTGACATGCAGTTCGTCCTCGACGAAGTGCTGGAAGTGTCGAAAAGCGACGTGCCCGGCTATGGCGTGCTGGAACCCGACTTCACCTCGGCGATCCTCGACGAGGCTGGCAAGATCGCCCGCGACGTGCTGGCGCCGCTGAACGCCGCGGGGGACCGCGAAGGTTGCCGGCTTGAAAACGGCGTGGTCTACACCCCGACGGGCTTCGGGGACGCGTTCCAGGCGATCAAGGACGGCGGCTGGAACGGACTCGACCTGCCGGAGGAATACGGCGGGCAGAACCTGCCCTACATCATGGGCACCGCGGTCGGCGAGATCTTCGTCTCGGCCAACATGGCCTTCAACATGTACCAGGGCCTGACCCACGGCGCCATCTCGGCGATCCTCGCCCACGGCACGGAGGCGCAGAAGGCGACCTACCTGCCGAAGATGGTGGCGCTCGACTGGACCGGCACGATGAACCTGACCGAGCCCCACTGCGGTACGGACCTCGGGCTCCTGCGCACGAAGGCCGAGCCGCAGGCGGATGGCAGCTACCGGATCACCGGCCAGAAGATCTTCATCTCGGCCGGCGATCACGACCTTGCGGAAAACGTCATCCATCTCGTCCTCGCCAAGGCGCCGGGCGGCGGCGAGGGCACCAAGGGGATATCTCTCTTCATCGTGCCGAAGTTCATGGTGAACGCGGATGGCACCCTCGGCGCCCGCAACGCGGTCTCGGTCGGCAAGATCGAGGAAAAGATGGGCATCCACGGCAACGCCACTTGCGTGATGAACTACGACGGCGCGACGGGCTATCTGCTCGGCGAGCTGCACAAGGGCATGCGCAACATGTTCACGATGATGAACGAGGCGCGGCTCGGCGTCGGCCTCCAGGGCTATGCCGTGGCCGAGGCCGCCTACCAGAACGCGCTCGCCTATGCCAAGGACCGGCTTCAGGGCCGGGCCGTCACGGGCGCGGAGAACCCGTCGGGGCCCGCCGATCCCCTGATCGTCCACCCCGACATCCGGCGCAACCTGATGGATCAGAAGAGCTTCCTCGAAGGTGCACGCGCCTTCACCTTCTGGGGCGCCTCGCTCATCGACCGCGCCCACCGCGCGGGCGACGCAGCCGCCGAGGGGATGGTCTCGCTCCTCACCCCGGTCATCAAGGGATTCCTCACCGACAAGGGCTTCGAGACGGCGGTCAACGCCCAGCAGGTCTATGGCGGGCATGGCTATATCGAGGAACAGGGCATGTCGCAGTTCGCCCGCGACGCCCGGATCACGATGATCTACGAAGGCGCCAACGGGGTTCAGGCGCTCGACCTCGTCGGCCGCAAGCTGGCGCAGGACGGCGGCAAGCACGTCATGGCCTTCTTCGAGATGGTGAAGGGCTTCTTGAAGGAGAACGAGGGCGAGGAGCGGCTGAAGACGGAGTTCCTCGATCCCCTGAAGGCGGCGTCGAAGGACCTGCAGGCGGCAGGCATGTTCTTCATGCAGAACGGCATGAAGAATCCCAACGCGGCCCTCGCTGGCTCCTACGACTTCATGCATCTCTTCGGGCTGACATGCCTCGGCCTGATGTGGGCGCGCATGGCGAAAGCGGCGCTTGCGGCGCTCGATTCCGGCAGTTCCGACGCAGCGTTCTACGAGACGAAGCTGGCGACGGGGCGCTACTACATGGCGCGGCATCTGCCGATGACGGCGACTCACCTTGCCCGCATCCAATCAGGTGCCGACCTCGTGATGGCGCTGCCGCCCGAGGCGTTCTAAGCTTCCGCGGAGGAACCACGCACGGTTCGTCCCCGCAGCGAGCGGGGGACCCTGACCGGAGGAAAGATGCCGAAACGCCTGCGCCTTACCCGCCGTTTTCCCGTCGCACTGACGAACGACGCCTATCGCGCGCTCGCCCGCTTCGCGGAAGAGGCGGGCGTCAGCACCGACGAGGCGCTGACCTTCCTCTTCGAGCATTTCGGTTCGGTCGTGGACCGTGACAACCTCACCCACCGGCTGAGGCTCTTCAAGGCAGAGCTCGAGGATCGCAAGGCGTGATTGTGGAGTGGGCAGAATTGAGCATTTGCGTCAGCAAGATCCAGAAGACGCACCCCGGACCTGACGCCGGCCCTCGAACGCGGGGTGCTTCTCGTCAGGCCCGGAGCGGTTTCTCCTGGGGCGGTCATCGGCGCTCCTGCCTGTACCGCGAGTTCGATCGTGACCGGACAAGATTAACAAATCCTTGTTCTTCTTGGCCGGAATACCCCGCAGCGGTCGCGATCGGTGCGCCATCGGTTCGAGTGACGGTGGCGGCGGGGCGCGCAGGCCCTGCTCCGACAGTCAGCCACGGGAGGGCGGCATGACGGCGCGGCTCCACTGCTTCGGCGAAAGCGGCAATGCCTACAAGGCGGCGCCGACGCTGACACTGGCCGGCTACGACTGGGAACCGGTCTTTGTCGACTTCTTCAACGGCGCCACCCGCACGGCGGAGTTCCGCAGGCTCAACGTCATGGGCGAGGTGCCGGTACTCGAGGATGGCGGAGCGGTCATCAGCCAGTCCGGCGCGATCATGTACCATGTCGCGCGCAGGACCGGACGGCTTTGCGGCGAGCCCGGCGCGGCCGATGAGGTGCTGCGCTGGGTGCTCTGGGACAATCACAAGATGTCCTCCCAGGCCGGCACCGTGCGGTTCCTAATGAACTTCCTGCCCGAGGACAAGCGCCCGAAGGAAGTCATCGCCTTCCTGCAGGCGCGGCTTCGCAACGCGGTCCACACGCTCGAGAGCCACCTTCAGGACCGCGACTGGATCGTCGGGGCGGGCCCCACGATCGCCGATCTCTCCTGCTGCGGCTATCTCTACTATCCCGAACCCTTCGGCTTCACCCGCGCCGAGTGGCCGAACATCGACCGCTGGCTCGGGCGCATCGCCGCCCTTCCCGGCTGGAAACATCCCTATGACCTGATGCCCGGCAATCCGTCCGACCGGGCCCGAGTGGAGGAGACCCCCCGATGAAATGGATGCTGATTGCCATCGTCTACACCGTGACGATGGAGAACGTGCGGCACGAAGTGCATGTCGAGAAACAGGAATTCGCCACCGAGGCGCTCTGCGAAGCGGCCCGCACGAAGATGGAAGAGCAGCTGAAGACCCGGGTGATCACCACCAAGACAAGCTGCGTTCAGATCGCCGAGTGATCCGGAGACAACCATGACCGAGGCCTATATCTACGACGCCGTCCGTTCCCCGCGCGGCCGCGGCCGCCCGGACGGGAGCCTGCACGAGGTGACCTCGGTCGCGCTGTCGGCCAGGGTTCTGAACGCGGTGAAGGAACGCAACAACCTATCCGGCCAGGCGGTCGAGGACGTGATCTGGGGCAACGTGACCCAGGTCGGCGAACAGGGCGGCTGCCTCGCCCGCTCCGCCGTCCTGCTCTCCGACCTCGACGAGCGCGTCCCCGGCCTCGCCATCAACCGCTTCTGCGCATCCGGCATGGAGGCGGTGAACCTTGCGGCGAACCAGGTCAGGGGCGGCGCCGGTCAGGCCTATATCGCCGGCGGGGTCGAGATGATGGGTCGCGTCGCGATGGGATCGGACGGGGCGGCGATCGCGGTCGACCCGAGCCTCGCCATGAAGACCTACTTCGTGCCGCAGGGCATTTCGGCCGACATCATCGCGACCGAGTACGGCTTTTCGCGCGACGACGCCGACGCGCTTGCAGTGGAATCACAAAAGCGCGCCGCAAAGGCCTGGGAAGAAAAGCGTTTCTCGAAATCCATCGTGACCATACGCGACCAGAACGGGCTGCCGATCCTCGACCGCGACGAATACATGCGCCCCGGCACCGACATGCAGACGCTCGGCGCGCTGAAACCCTCGTTCAAGGACATGGGCGAGGTGATGCCGGGCTTCGACAAGGTCGCGCTGATGAAGTACCCGCACCTTGAGAAGATCAACCACATCCACCATGCCGGGAACTCCTCCGGCATCGTGGACGGAGCGGCCGCCGTCCTCATCGGCAACAAGGAGTTCGGCGAAAAATGGGGCCTGAAGCCCCGCGCCCGCATCCGCGCGACGGCCAAGATCGGCACCGATCCGACGATCATGCTGACCGGCCCGGTGCCGGTGACCGAGAAGATCCTGAAGGACAGCGGCATGGCGATCTCCGACATCGACCTCTTCGAGGTCAACGAGGCCTTCGCGAGCGTCGTCCTGCGCTTCATGCAGGCCTTCGATGTCTCGCGCGACAAGGTGAACGTCAATGGCGGCGCCATCGCGATGGGCCATCCGCTTGGCGCCACCGGCGCCATCATCATCGGCACACTGCTGGATGAGCTGGAGCGCACCGGCAAGGGCACCGGGCTTGCCACGCTCTGCATCGCCTCCGGCATGGGTGCCGCCACGATCATCGAGAGGGTGTGATGCCCGTCATCGACCAGACGAAATGCCCGTTGAAGACCGCGTCCATCTACCCCGAGCCCTATGCGTCCGAAATGAAGGGCCGGTCGTCCCTCCGTCTCGGCGACGCGGGCGGGCTGACGCAGTTCGGCGCAAACCTGGTGATCCTCGAACCCGGCGCGAAATCCAGCCTGCGCCACTGGCACCGGAACGAGGACGAGTTCGTCATGGTGACCGAGGGCGAATGCACGCTCGTCCAGGACGACGGCGCGACGGTGATGCGCCCGGGCGATTGCGCCGCCTTCCCGGCCGGCGACACGAACGGGCATCACTTCCTCAACCGCACCGACCGCGTGGCGAAGTTCCTCGTCGTCGGAACACGGGCGAAGCACGAGGTCGCGACCTATTCCGACGTGGACTTGATGGTCGAGATGAAGGACGGCAAGGCGACCTTCACCTACAGGGACGGCACGCCCTGGGAGGGTCCGCGGTGATCCTGCGCAAGGGCACCTCGCGGACCCAGGAGGCGACGCCGGAACAGGCGGCGCGGCTCGGTCACTACCGCGCCGAGCTTCTTTCCGACACCGGCGGCCTGACCCAGTTCGGCGCCTTCGTCGAGACGCTCGCGCCCGGCGCCTTCTCCTCGGACCGCCACTGGCACGAGGCGGAGGACGAGTTCCTCTACATGCTGGCGGGCGAGGCCACGGTAATCGAGGACGACGGCGCGCATGTGCTGCACCCCAGCGACGTGGCCTCATGGCCCGCGGGCGTGGCGAACGGGCACCACGTCCACAACCGCTCCGCCGCGCCCTGCAGCTACCTGATCGTCGGAACCCGCGCCGCCTCCGACCGCGTCCATTATTCCGACGTCGACAAGCTCTACGTCCGCGACAAGGGACGGGTCTTGCGAACCCGCCGGGACGGGAGCCCGCTCCCATGACGAAGCAGCATCCCGATGTCGGGGCAATGGTCGATCCGCTCGACATCTACCAGACGATGCTCGACTTCGTCTCGGACGCGGTCCTGCGCGGCGACGTGGAGCAATACCTGTCCGCCATCGCCCTGCCCTACACCATCCACACCGAGGCAAAGCGCTTCGACCTGACCGGCGCGGACGATCTCAGGGCAACGCTCATCTGCGTGTCGGGCGGCTTCCGTCGGCAAGGCATTACCGACTATCTCCGGCTCAGCCGCGAGGCGCGCTACGTGACCCGCCGACGGATCGAGGGGATCCACTACACCCATATCATGCGCGGCATCGAGCGTATCGCGCCGCCCTATGCCGCGAGCCAGACGCTCGTCTTCGACGGCTCCGTCTGGCGGTTTTGCGAGGCGCGCTATGCAATCCTCAACGACGCGCTGCCGATAGTCTTCCCGGAGGCCGGACGCAACCCTGACCGGCTTCCCTTCCATCCGTCCGAGGCCAGCCGCCCGGGCTGAGGCCGCCGACTTCACAGACCCATCCGGCGGGCGCCGGAACGCCAGCCCGCCGATCCGCCGAGGGAGATACGAGATGACTGACTTCACCTATTCCGTCGATGCCGATGGCGTCGCCACGATCGCCTGGGACGTGCCGGGCAAGTCCATGAACGTGATGAGCCGCGAAGGTTTCGCCCTCGTGTCCGACATGGTGGACCGCGCGCTTTCGGACCCTGCGGTGAGGGGAATCGTCGTCACGAGCGGAAAGAAGGACTTCGCCGGCGGCATGGACCTGAACGTGCTGGCCTCGATCCGCGAGGAGGCCGGCGGGAACCCGGCGCAGGGACTCTTCGACTTCACCATGTCGGGGCACCATATCCTGCGAAAGCTGGAACGCGCGGGGATGGACCCGAAGACCCTGAAGGGCGGCAAGCCGGTCGCCTGCGCGATACCGGGGACCTGCGCCGGGATCGGGACGGAGATCGCGCTCGCCTGCCACCGCCGGATCATGGCGGACAATCCGAAGGCGAAGATCGGCCTGCCGGAGATCCTCGTCGGCCTCTTTCCCGGGGGCGGCGGCACCACGCGCTATTCGCGCATGGTCGGCGCCATGGCGGCGGCGCCGGTGCTTCTCGAAGGCAAGATGCTGGAGCCGAAGGCGGCGAAGGCGGCCGGGCTCATCGACGAGGTCGTGGCGCCCGACCAGCTCCTCGCCCGCGCCAGGGAATGGGTGCTGTCGGCCACCGATGCCGACATCGTCAAGCCCTGGGACCAGAAGGGCTGGAAGATGCCCGGCGGCGCCCCCTATCACCCGGCGGGCTTCATGACCTTCGTCGGGGCCAATGCCATGGTGCACGGCAAGACGCAGGGCGTCTATCCGGCGGCGAAGGCGCTCCTCTCGGCGGTCTATGAAGGCGCGCTTGTGCCCTTCGACACCGCGCTGACGATCGAGGCGCGCTGGTTCACCTCGGTCCTCATGAACCCGTCGTCCTCGGCGATGATCCGCTCGCTCTTCCTCAACAAGGAGGCGCTGGAGAAGGGCGCGAACCGGCCGAAGGTCGCCGACCAGACCGTGCGGAAACTGGGTGTCCTCGGGGCCGGCATGATGGGTGCCGGCATCGCCTACGTGGCGGCGAACGCCGGGATCGAGGTCGTCCTGATCGACGCCACCCAGGAGGCCGCCGACAGGGGCAAGTCCCATTCCGAGGGACTTCTCGACAAGGGGATGAAGCGCGGCAAGGTGACGGCCGGGAAGAAGGCGGAGGTGCTCGGCAGGATCACCGCGACGACCGACTACGCCGCGCTCTCGGGCTCGGACCTCATCGTCGAGGCCGTCTTCGAGGACATGAAGGTGAAGGCCGAGGTGACGGCCAAGGCGGAGGCGGTCCTGCCGGAGGGCGCGATCTTCGCCACCAATACCTCCACCCTCCCGATCAGTGAACTGGCCCGCGCCTCAGGGCACCCTGCGCAGTTCATTGGCATCCATTTCTTCAGTCCGGTCGACAAGATGATGCTGGTGGAAATCATCCGGGGGCACGAGACCGGCGACGTGGCGGTGGCCAAGGCGCTCGACTTCGTGCGCCAGATCAGGAAGACGCCGATCGTCGTCAACGACGCGCGGTTCTTCTACGCCAACCGCTGCATTATCCCCTATATCAACGAGGGCATACGAATGGTCGCCGAGGGCGTGGAGCCGGCGCTCGTCGAGAACGCGGCGCGACTTCTCGGGTTCCCGGTCGGACCCTTGCAACTGGTGGACGAGACCTCGATCGACCTCGGCGTGAAGATCGCCAAGGCGACGAAATCGGCGATGGGGGCCGCCTACCCGGACGCGGCCGTCGACACGGTTCTGTTCGCGATGGCCGACCGCGGACGGCTCGGCCGCAAGGCCAACGCGGGCTTCTACGCCTACGATGAAAAGGGCGGGCGACTCGGCCTCTGGGAGGGCCTTGCAGAGCTCTGGCCGGTGGTGGCGATCCAGCCGGACCTGACGGAAGTGCAGCACCGGCTGATGATGGTGCAGGTGCTGGAGGCGGTTCGCGCGCTGGAGGAAGGCGTGCTCACCGACGTCCGCGAAGGCGATGTCGGCGCGATCCTCGGCTGGGGCTTTGCGCCCTGGTCGGGCGGACCCTTCTCCTGGCTCGACATGATCGGTGCGGGGAAGGCACTGGAGATTTGCGAGGGCCTTGCCGCAAAGGGCGCGCGGTTTGCCCCGCCCGCGCTCCTGCGCGAGATGGCGGCGAAGGAGCAGAGCTTCTACGGACGGTTCGGAGCCGGCGGGAGAGCGGCCTGACGAAACCGGGGCCGGGGGCCTCGCGCCCCCTGGACCCGCGCGGGCCATTTCCGCAACGAAGACGACTAGCCGGGATCGAAACGGTAGCCGAAGCGGGCGATGTCCGCGGCGCAGATCGCGGCAACAGTGGCGGCGCCTGCGTCCGTGTAGTACGGGCGCCAGTCGCGTGCGCGTTCGGACGCATTGGCCAAGGGCAGGACCGGCAGGCGGAAGCCGAGATGGGCTTCGAGCGGTGCCGCGTCCTCGGCGAGGTGTTCGAGCCTGAGGAAGAGGTCGCAGCGTTCCCGCCCCGCGCCGTCGGTCACATAGCTTGCGTAGGGATGCGCGGCGATGGATGCCTGCGTCGCGGGGGCCGCAAGGAAGCCCGTGAAGTCCGTCTTGCGTGCGAGCGCCACCGCCGGATGGGCGAAAGTCTGGGCGCGGAGCCAGTGGTAATAGCTCACCATCCGGTTCCAGGGGTTGCGGACGAGGGTGAAGGTGAAGAAGGCCGCAATATCTTCGTCGCTCGCGAGCCCGCGGATATCGGCGAGGGTCGCGTGTTTCCAGAGCCGCCCCGCCGCCTTCGCACCCCTGATCCGGTGCCGCCGCGCGCGTCCCTTCGGCGTGTCCGCCAGGATCACGTCGTCGCGCATGGCGCGCCCCTCGAGCGCGAGCGTCAGGGCCGTGCCGCCGGTCTTGGGGATGTGGATGAAGATGTACCGGCGTCCGCGCGACAGGATCACGGTCGCCCCCTAGCGGCCGCGCAGCGCGATGATGAACCCGGCCGCGAAGATCAGGAGGATGCCGGCGACGGCCAGCGGGCCGAGCGTCTCTCCCCAGAGCGCCCAGGTCCAGAAGGCCGAAGCCGGCAGGATCACGTATTCGAAGATGGCGACCCGCCCCGCGTCTGCGATCTGGTAGGCGCGGATCATCATGCCGACACCGAGAAGCGATCCCGCCGCCTGCACGAAGGTCCAGAAGAGGAAGCGCCCCGTGGGCCAGGCCGGCCCGCGCAGGACGAACCCCTCCACCCCGGAAGGCACCGCGGGCTGCCAGAACGCGAGGATCGCCATGCCGATCAGCCCGAAGGTGCCGAGTGCAAGAAAGAAGCCCGCGAGCATCACCTCGGCGCGTTCGCCCGCGCACCAGGTTCTGGTGGCGATGTTGCCGAGCGCGTAGAGCACTCCGGCGACGACCGGCAGCACGGTCGCCAGGCCAAGATCGCCGCCCTGCCCTGGCTTCAGAACCAGGATCACGCCGAGAAAACCCACCGCGACCGCGAGGATGCGGAACGGCCCGATCCGCTGCCCATAGGCGAAGCGCGAGATGAGGAGCGTGAAGATCGGCGCCGTGAACAGGCCCGCCGCCACGGTCGCGACCGGCAGGAAGGCGAGGCAGCCGAAGTAGATCATCATCGCCATCCCGTGCACCGCGCTGCGCAGCGCGACTGCGCCGGGACGCGCCGGCCGCAGCCTGAGCCCGAAGAACGGCGCAAGGACCAACAGGATCGCGATCGCCATCACCATCCGCACTGCATGGAACTGCCAGAGCCCGGCATCCTCGGCGATCACCCGCACGAAGTTGTCGGTGAAACCGATGACCATGGCATAGACGAATATCAGCCCCGCCGCGACAAGCGTGCGGCTTTCCCGGGCGGGGTCGGCAAGGGTCGTCATCCGGTCTCCGTGTCTTGCTTGCTCAAACCCATAAAGCCGGGCAAGCATGAAACTGCGCGTCCGTTAGCGACGTGGCGAGACGGGGAGGAGACCATGGGCTGGCTGGCCGACGAAACGGGGCTGGAGAAGAACCGCGCGAACTTCGTGGCGCTGACGCCCCTGTCGCATCTTGGCCGCGCGGCCGACCACTTCGCCGGTGAGACGGCCGTGGTCTATGGCAGTATGCGCCGCAGCTATGCGGAGTACCATGCGCGGGTAAGCCGGCTCGCCTCGGCACTTGCGCTGCGGCGGGTGAGACCGGGCGACGTGGTGGCGACGATCCTGCCCAACATCCCCGCACAGGCCGAAGCGCACTTCGGCGTGCCCGCCGCCGGCGCGATCCTCAACACGATCAACATCCGGCTCGATGCCGATACGGTGCGCTACATCCTCGATCACGGGCAGGCAAAGGTCGTGCTGGTGGACACGGCCTTCCTGCCGCTCGCCGAAGCGGCGGTCAAGGCGATGACCGGCCCCGCACCGGAGATCATCGAGGTGGCCGACCCCGAGGCGGGGATCACCGCCACGGGCCGGTACCTCGAATACGAGGACCTCCTCGCCGGGGGCGATCCGGGCGCGCCATGGGTCCTGCCCGAGGACGAATGGGAATCGATCGCGCTCAACTACACGTCGGGCACCACGGGTCGGCCGAAGGGTGTCGTTTATCACCACCGCGGCGCCCACCTGATGACCATGGGCACGGTGGTGAGCTGGCGCATGGTTCTGCGCCCGGTGTACCTGACCATCGTGCCGCTCTTCCACTGCAACGGCTGGTGCCACACCTGGATGATCCCGCTTCTCGGCGGGACGCTCGTCTGCTGCCGCGACATTACCGCCAGGAACATCTACGCTGCCATTGCCGACGAGGGGGTGACGCATTTCGGCGGCGCGCCGATCGTCCTCAATGCGATCATCAACGCAAAGGCGGAGGAACGCCGCGCCTTCGACCACGTGGTCGAGGTCTTCACCGCCGGCGCACCGCCGCCGGCCGCGACGCTCGCCGCGATCGAGCCGCTCGGCTTCAACGTCACCCAGGTCTACGGCCTCACCGAAACCTTCGGTCATGTCACCGAATGTCTCTGGAAGCCGGAATGGGATGGCGTGGAAGGCGAGGCGCGCGCCGCCTTGAAGGCGCGGACCGGGGTCGCGATGCCGATGATGGAGGCCGCGACCGTCCACGACGACACCGGCGTCGAGGTGCCGCGCGACACCCGGCATCTCGGCGAGGTCGTGCTGCGCGGCAATTCGGTGATGAAGGGCTATTACCGCAACCCGGAGGCCACCGCCGAGGCGTTCCGCGACGGCTGGTTCCATTCCGGCGACATCGCCTATCTCACCGAGGACGGCTACATCAAGATCACCGACCGCGCGAAGGACATCATCATCTCGGGCGGCGAGAACGTCTCCTCGGTGGAGGTGGAGGGCGTGCTCATGCACCACCCCGCCGTGCTCCTCTGCGCCGTCGTGGCCAAGCCGGACGAGAAATGGGGCGAGGTGCCATGCGCCTTCGTCGAACTGAAGGAGGGGCAGACGGCGACGGAGGCCGACCTGATCGCCTTCGCCCGCGCCCGGCTTGCCGGCTTCAAGACGCCGAAGCACGTCGTCTTTACCGAACTGCCGAAGACCTCCACCGGCAAGATCCAGAAGTTCGAACTGCGTGCGGTGGCCAAGCTGATGTAGCGCCTGCGCGCATTGTCCGGGGGGGCGGCATCGGCTATCCTGCCCGCCAATCGAGGCAGCGAGCAGGCCCGCCCGCCGATGACGGCGCTTCAGGAATACCAGCGGCTGGAATGCACCGGCCTGTGGCGCGACGGACCCGAGGCGCAGCGGCGCGAGGTCATCGTCTCCTTCGGCGACGCCACGCTGGTGATTTCCGAGACGCGGAGCGGACGCGCGCTGGCGCACTGGTCGCTGCCAGCGACCGTGCGCCTTCCCGGGCCTGCGCTGCCGGCCCGCTTTGCCCCCGCCATGGATGCCGAGGAGGAGCTGGAGATCGACGACGAGGCGATGGTCGCCGCCATCGCCAAGGTCCATCAGCTGATCGAGGCGCGGCGGCCGCATCCGGGGCGCCTGCGACGGGCACTTCTCGGCGGCGCGCTCGCGGCCGTGGCCGGTGCCCTGGTCTTCTTGATGCCGGACGCACTTGTCCGCCACACCGCAGCCTCCCTGCCCTTCGCAAAGCGGCAGG
Source organism: Albidovulum sp. (assembly GCF_041919395.1). Lineage (NCBI taxonomy): Bacteria > Pseudomonadati > Pseudomonadota > Alphaproteobacteria > Rhodobacterales > Paracoccaceae > Albidovulum > Albidovulum sp. Next base: position 13,907 of record NZ_JAYRTX010000027.1, on the reverse strand, counting down.
AGATCGGCCGCGCCGTCCTGGCCGACCTCGCGCGGCTGGCCGGCACGCCCTGCGCGAGCCCCGAGGGGCAGGAGGCGCTGGCGCGGCTGCACGAACGGCTCCTCGGCCCCGCGGGGGAAATCTTCGTCGTGCCCGACGGCATCGCCCGCTCCCTCGTCCTGCCGGGGGGGATCATCGTGCTGGGCAGGGCGCTGGTCGAAGGCGCCGACACGCCCGAGGTCGCGGCGGGCGAGGTGCTGGCGGCCGACCTCGCGGCGGCGGTGGAAGACCCGCTCGTCACCGTGCTTCGCCATGCCGGACTGCGCGCGACCTTCACGCTTCTCACCACGGGCGACCTGCCTCAGGGCGCCGTCGCCGGGGCGGGCGAGACGCTTCTCGGCGGCGAAAGGCCGATGGTGGCGGAGCAGGCACTGATCGACCGGTTCGCGGCGGCAGGTGTCGCCTCGTCGCCCTATGCCTATGCGCTCGACCCCTCCGGCGAAAGCGTACTGACGCTGATCGAGGCGGATCCTCTGCGCGGCAGGTCACCCGAGCGGCCGGTCCTCGACGACACCGACTGGGTCGCGCTTCAGGGCGTCTGCGCCGGATGACCGCTCAACCGCGGATATAGGCGTCCCGGTAGCCGGCCGTGCGGACGCTCGCGAGCGCCGCCTGAAGCTCCGCGGCCGAGGCGAAGGGCCCCGCCATGATCGCCTTCACCGCGCGGCCGCCGTTCCGTCCGGTCGAACTCGCCACGGGAAGGCCAACGGACCTCAACCGCGCGATGGCCCTGGCCGCGTTCGCCGGCTCGGCGAAGACGCCCACCTGAACATAGCCGCCCTGACCGGCCGGCGCCTGTCGTGCCGCGGCCCCGGTGGAGGCAATCTCGCCGCGCTGCCAGACGACCTTGTAGGCGCCCTTGTCGGCCTTCAGGGCCCGCTCGGTTTCCGCGGTCGTGGCCGCGCCCGGGACGACCCTGACGCCCGGAACCCCGAGGGCGTTCAACCAGGCGACCGGCTCCGCCGGAGCCTCCGCCGCGCACTGGGTCACCCGCTGGCCGTCGCTGAGAAGGTAGCGTTGCGCCGCGGCGACCCGCTCCAGACAGAGCGTTGCGGCCCGATCGATCGCGCCGGCGCGCACGAGACGAAGCTCGCGCGGCTTTGCGGCGGAAGATTTCGGAGCAGAGGGCGCCGATACCGCCGCCTTCGCCGGCGCGGGCCTAGACGCCGGGGCTGCAATCAGGGCCGGCGCCGACGTGGCGGCAGGCGCGGATTCGGCGGCCGCAGGTTCGGCGGGGGCCTCCGGCTCGGCCGGGACCGACTGTCCTGCCTTCACCGCCGCCGCGGCCTCCAGCATCCCCGGCGGGAAGGTCGGCTCGTAGCCGCAGACGAGCTTGCGGTCGCGGTTCACCCGCGGCACCCATGTGGTCTGTCCGCCCACCCCGGCGCGGATGAAGACGCAGCCGGCACTGTCCACATACTGGTTTCCGGTGAAGCCCGCAGGCGGCGGCTCCCTCGGCCCGTCCACCTTTGTCAGCGACTGCGCCCCCGCCGGGAGCCCCGCCATCGCAGCCGCAAGAATCGCGGCCGACACCGACTTGAATACCTGCATCTTCCGCCCCGTTTCTCGTTCGGGGCAGAATGCCAAAGCCAGGCGCATCCGTAAAGCGAAAACGGCCTATTTTGTGCCGAACATGCGGTCGCCCGCATCCCCTAGCCCAGGGACAATATATCCATGGTCATTCAGGCAGTCGTCCACAGCGGCTGTGACGATGGGCACGTCGGGGTGCGCCTCCTTCATCCGCGCCACACCCTCGGGCGCGGCCAGAAGACACATGAAGCGGATGTTCCTGGCCCCTGATTTCTTGAGAAGTTCCACCGCCGCCGCCGAGGAGTTGCCGGTCGCCAGCATCGGGTCGAGGGCGATCACCAGCCGGTTCTCCAGTTCCGAAGGCACCTTGTAGTAGTACTGCACCGGCTGCAGCGTCTCGGGGTCGCGGTAGAGCCCGACGAAGCCGACCCGCGCCGCCGGAATGAGTTCCAGCACCCCGTCGAGCAAGCCGTTGCCGGCCCGGAGGATCGAAATGAGTGCGAGCTTCTTGCCGTCGATCACCGGGGCGTCCATGGCGCACAGGGGCGTCTCGATGTGCTTTGTCGTCATCTCCATCTCGCGGGTGATCTCGTAGGCCAGAAGCTGGCTGATTTCGCGCAGGAGGCGGCGGAAGGAATTGGTCGAGGTGTCCTTTTCCCTCATCAGCGTCAGCTTGTGCTGCACCAGCGGATGTTTGACGACGGTCAGATGCTCAAGCATGCGCTTTCTCCAGTATTTTCAGAAGCTTCTTGCGTGTTTCCTCAGTGCAGAACGCAGCTTCCGCCGAGGTGCGCGCGATCACGCCGAAGACGCCGTCGTCCCAGTCGAAAGCCTCGGCCAGCAGAGCGTATTCGCGTTCCATCGTGGTGTGGAAGAAGGGCGGGTCGTCGGTCGAGACCGTAACCTTCACGCCCCTCTCCCTCAGGCGGTGGATCGGATGGGCGCGGAAGGACGGGTAAAGCCCGAGCGCCACGTTGGAGCCGGGGCAGACCTCCAGCACGGTGCCCCGCTCCGCAATCTCATCGACGAGCGCGAGGTCCTCGATGGCGCGCACGCCATGGCCGATCCGCTCGACGCGGAGGTCGCGGATCGCGTCGCGCACGCTTTGCGGCCCGCCCCACTCGCCGGCGTGGCAGGTAAGCCTGAGCCCGGCTTCGCGTGCCGCATCAAAGGCCCAGGAGAAGTCTTTGGGATTGCCGGACTTTTCGTCCCCGGCAAGGCCGAAGCCGACAAGCCAGTCTCCGGCCGTCTCGACGGCGCAGATCGCCGTCTCCCGCGCCTTCTCCGGTCCGAAATGGCGGATCGGCGTGACGATCCCGCGCATCACGATACCTTCCTGCCGCTCGGCCTCTTCCGCCGCCTCGCGGATCGCGGCAAGATAGTCGCGCCAGGCCGAAAGATCGCGCCCGCCGCAGAAATCGGGGCTGAGGAAGGCTTCGGTATAGATCACGCCCGATGCCGCGCTTTCCGCCAGCACGGCGCGGGTCAGCCGTCTGTAGTCGCCGGGCGTGGTCAGGACCGAGGTCGCGGCTTCGTAGACCTTCAGGAAGTGCCAGAAGTCGGTGAAGGCGTAACCGCCACGCTCATCGAACACCCGGCCGATGTCGATGTGCCTTTCCGCGGCCAGCCCGCGGATGAAGGCAGGCGGCGCCGCGCCTTCGAGGTGCAGGTGCAGCTCCACCTTGGGCAGCATCAGAGGAACGACCTCCCAGGTCCTTCCGGCGCCACGCCGAGATGCGCTGCGACCGAGGCCCCCACGTCGGCGAAAGCCACCTGGCCGATGGGTCTTGCTCCTCGCCCCCATCCGACCACCGGCGCCCGTTCACGGGTATGATCGGTCCCCACCCATGTCGGATCGTTGCCATGGTCGGCGGTGAAGAGCGCGAGGTCGCCGGGACGGAGCAGGGCGAGGAACCCGCCGACCTTCCCGTCGAACCATTCGAGCGCGCTGGCATAGCCCGACACGTCACGGCGGTGGCCATAGAGCGTGTCGAACTCGACGAAGTTGGCGAAGGTGAGCGATCCGTCCTCCGCCTCCTCGGCCGCGGCCATCAGATGATCGAAGAGCACGGCATCCGGCCCCTTCTTCACGTCGTCGATCCCGCGCATGGAGAAGATGTCGCCGATCTTGCCGATGGCGTGGACCTTTCGTGCCGCCGCGTGCACCCGGTCGCAAAGCGTCGGCGCGGGCGGCGCGATGGCGTAGTCGTGGCGGTTCGCGGTGCGCCTGAAGTTGCCGCAATCGCCCACGAAGGGCCGCGCGATCACCCGCCCCACGCGCATCGCGTGCAACGTGGGTGCAACGTCCTGGCAGAGCTTCAGGAGGCGGTCGAGCCCGAAGGTCTCCTCATGCGCGGCGATCTGAAAGACGCTGTCCGCCGAGGTGTAGCAGATCGGCCAGCCGGTCCGCATGTGCTCGGCGCAATGTTCCTCGATGATCGGCACGCCCGAGGCATGGCAGTTGCCGAGCGTGCCGCCGGTGCCGGCGCGCCGCGCGACCTCGTCCATCAGCGCCTGCGGAAAGGCGGGGTGCGTGTCCGGGAAATAGTGCCACTCCCAGGGCACCGGCACGCCGGCAAGTTCCCAGTGACCCGACGGCGTGTCCTTGCCGCGCGACACCTCGGTCGCCGCGCCCCAAAGGCCCGAGGGTTCGGTGCCAAATCCCGGCATCGCGGCGCCGGAGGCAAGGCGCACGGCCGCGCCGAGACCCAGCGCGCCGAGGTTCGGCATCTTCAGGGGGCCGCTGCGCCCCTCCTCCGCCCGGCCCGCCGCGCAAGCCTCGGCGATATGGCCGAGCGTGTTGGCGCCGGTGTCGGGCGTATCGCCATTGAAGAACTCGCCCGCGTCGGGCGCGCCGCCCGCGCCGGCGCTGTCCAGCACGACCAGGAAGGCGCGCGGCATCAGCCGATCCTTTCGTGGATCAGCGCGGGCTCCTCCGGTTCCTCCCCTGAGAGGCGGATCGCGGCGAGAACCTCGGCGACGGCCCGATCCGCCTCGGCCGCGCTCGCCGCATGGACGCGGGCGATCGCCTCGCCCTTCTCGACCGGCTCGCCGAGCGGCAGGATATCGGAAAGGCCGACGGAGGGATTGATCCGGTCGCCGCCCTTCAGCCGGCCGCCGCCGAGATGGACGACGGCATGGCCGAGCGCCTCGGTGTCGATCCGGGCGACGAAGCCTGTGCGGGCCGCCGTCACGTCGCGCACGACGCGCGCCGCCGGAAGCCGGTCGGGATAACGTTCGACAAAGTCGGTCGGCCCGCCGAGGGCCGCGACCATGCGGCCGAAGCATTCCGCCGCCCGACCCGATTCCAGCGCCTCCTCGACCGCGTCGGCCCCCTCGCCCGCGTCGCCGGCAAGCCCCGCGAGCGCCAGCGCCTCGCCGCCGAGCGCCACTGTCACGTCCCAGAGCGCCTGGTTCACCGCCACGCCCGTCATCGTCTCCATCGCCTCGATCACCTCGAGCGCGTTGCCGGCGGTGGAGGCGAGCGGCTGGTCCATGTCGGTGATGAGCGCCGCCGTCCGGCAGCCCGCCCCGTTCGCCGTGTCGACGAGCGCATGCGCCAGCGCGCGGGCGTCCTCCATCGTCTTCATGAAGGCGCCCGAGCCGACCTTGACGTCGAGGATCAGCACCTCGAGCCCCGCCGCGAGCTTCTTCGAGAGGATGGATGCGGTGATGAGGTCGATCGATTCCACCGTGCCGGTGACGTCCCGGATCGCATAGAGCCGCCGGTCGGCCGGGGCGACGTCGGCCGTCGCCCCGACGATTGCGCAGCCGACATCGGCGACAAGGCGGCGAAGGTCCTCCACCGTCACGTCCGCGCGGTAGCCGGGAATCGCCTCCAGCTTGTCGAGCGTGCCGCCGGTATGGCCGAGCCCGCGGCCGGAGATCATCGGCACATAGGCGCCGCAGGCCGCGAGCGCGGGCGCGAGGAGGATCGAAGTGCTGTCGCCGATGCCGCCCGTCGAATGCTTGTCGACGACCGGCCCCGGCAGGTTCCAGTCGAGCACGCTGCCGGAATCGCGCATGGCAAGCGTCCAGGCCACCCGCTCCGCGTCGCTGAGGCGGTTGAGCAGAACGGCCATCGCGAAGGCGCCCGCCTGGGCGTCGGTCACCTCGCCCGAGGCGAGACCGCGCGCGAACCATGTCGCCGCCTCGGCCGGCAGACCCTTCCGGTCTCGCACGCCCGCGATGATCTGGCGGGCGTCCATCTCAGCGCCGCTCCATATGCGCCGCCTCGAACCGCCCGGGCAGGAGATCGCCCACGGTCGTGTCGAGCCGCTTGCCGTCGGTGGTGGCAAGCGTCACCGGCGTGTCGTGGCGGCCGAACTCCGCGAGTTTCTGGCGGCAGCCGCCGCAGGGCGGCACCGGGGCGGGGCTGTCGGCGATGACGGCGACCTCGATGATCTCGGACTCTCCGGCCGCGACCATCGCGGCGATGGCGCCCGCCTCGGCGCAGGTGCCCTCGGGATAGGCCACGTTCTCCACGTTGCAGCCCGCATAGATGCGGCCCGACCGGCCGCGCACGGCGGCACCGACCTTGAAATGCGAATAAGGAACATAGGCGTTTTCCCGGACCGCGCGCGCGGCATCGATGAGCGACATGTCACTCTCCCTCCTGGGCGCCGAGACTGCGCCCGCGGGCGCGGCGATGCAAGATCAACCGCCCGTTTCCGTGGCAAAACGCCCCGGCAGCGCGACCTCGAGAACCTCCACGTCGTCGCTCGGGTCTGCCCAGCGCGTGCGCATCCCCGGCGGGATGACGAAGGCATCTCCGGGCGACAGGCGGAACGGTTCCTTCCCCTCGCCCTCAAGCGTCATCCCGCCCTCCATGACGAAACCGAACAGGATGTCTGCATCGTGGCGCGCCCAGGCCGGCCTGCCTTGGCCCTTGCGAACAACCTGCACCCCGGCCACGTCCTTCGTGTTCGCGGAAATGGTGGTATCGCGGCAGATGTAGCCCGGCAGGCGGAAGGGCATCCAGTCTGCCCCCCTGGCGACGTTGTGGACGAAGCGTTGCCCCTGCCATTCGCGCTCGGGGCGCAGCCGGGCCGTGGGCAACACCATCTCGTGGTCGATCTCGGTCACATGCTCGGCCGGCACGCCGATCTCGATCACCTCGATCCCGTCGGAGGCTTCGAGCACGCGGTGGCGAATCTCGGGCGGCTGAATGAAGCAGTCGCCGGCGGCAAGCCGGATCGGCCCGCCCTGGTCCTCGTAGACCACATCGACCCAGCCGCGGTAGCAGAAGATGAGCTGGAAGCCGACCTTGTGGAAATGCACCATGTCCGGCACCGGGCCGCCATCGGGTATGCGAATATGGCTCGCGATGACCGCGCCCCCAAGGCGCGAGGGTATGAGGTCGCGGTACTGCATCCCGGCCCGGCCGATGACCCAGGGCGCCTGGTCGGCCAGCCGGCGAACGACGAACGCGTGTTCCGTCGCGGGCAGGACGAGCGGCGGGTTCAGTTCGTCTATCGTCACCCGCGTACCGCCGGGCGAGGTCAGGTCGCGTTTCCCGCCGGCGACGGTATCGGGCGCCGCAGCATGAAGGCGCAGGTGGCCCGGTGTTCCCGACGCGTCCTGGTCGAGCCTGAGCCTGAGCCCATGCCCGGAGAGGACTGCGACCGCGGGATTGTCGGCGGGGTAGATCATGTCGAGCCGGAAGCCGAGCGTTCTGGTGAAGAACGGCAGGTCCTGGCGCAGGCTCTCTGTCGGCAGCACGATTTCGGCGCGAATTTCGGACATTCCCCCTCCCCGGCGTGGTATCAGGAGAGTGTGGGGGCGTCGGCGGATTTGCAAGCGCCAGCGCCACGGCCGAAGGGACTACCGCACGAGCGGAATTTAGTTTAAGGCTAAACCAGTTACTGGGAGGGCTGGAATGGACGAAGCGAGGCAGGAGAACGCGCGCCAGGCGGCGCTCGACTATCATGAGTTCCCGAAGCCCGGAAAGCTCGAGATCCGCGCCACCAAGCCCATGGCGAACGGCCGCGACCTTTCCCGCGCCTACTCCCCCGGCGTCGCCGAGGCCTGCCTGGAGATCAAGGCCGCTCCGGCGACGGCAAGCCGGTTCACCGCACGCGGCAATCTCGTCGCCGTGGTCACCAACGGCACCGCCGTCCTCGGCCTTGGCAACATCGGCGCGCTTGCCGCCAAGCCGGTGATGGAGGGCAAGGCCGTCCTGTTCAAGAAATTCGCCGATATCGACTGTTTCGACATCGAGTTGAACGAGTCCGACCCCGAGCGGCTCGCGGATATCGTCTGCGCGCTGGAGCCGACCTTTGGCGCGATCAACCTCGAGGACATCAAGGCGCCCGACTGTTTCGTCGTCGAGAAGATCTGCCGCGAACGAATGAACATCCCGGTCTTTCACGACGACCAGCACGGCACGGCGATCGTCGTCGGCGCCGCGGCGACCAATGCGCTCCACGTCACAGGCAAGCGGTTCGGGGATATCAAGGTCGTGTCCACCGGCGGCGGCGCGGCCGGAATCGCCTGCCTCGACATGCTGCTGAAACTCGGCGTGAAGCGCGAGAACGTCTGGCTCTGCGACCTCGAAGGGCTCGTCTATCACGGCCGCACGGCGCAGATGACGCCACAGAAGGCGGCCTATGCGCAAGGTACCGTGCCGGCGACGCTCGACGAGGTGATCGAAGGCGCCGACCTCTTCCTCGGGCTCTCCGGTCCTGGCGTCCTGACCCCTGCCATGGTGGCGAAGATGGCGCCCCGCCCCATCGTCTTCGCACTCGCCAACCCCACGCCGGAGATCCTGCCCGACGCCGTGCGCGGCGTGGCGCCGGAGGCGATCATCGCCACCGGCCGGTCCGACTTCCCCAACCAGGTCAACAACGTCCTCTGCTTTCCCTTCATCTTCCGCGGTGCGCTCGACGTGGGCGCCACCACGATCAACGACGAGATGGAACTGGCCTGCATCGATGGCATTGCCGCGCTCGCTCGCGCGACGACCTCTGCCGAAGCCGCGGCCGCCTACCGCGGCGAGAAGCTGACCTTCGGGCCCGACTACCTGATCCCGAAGCCCTTCGACCCCCGGCTGATCGGCACGGTCGCCACGGCGGTGGCAAAGGCGGCGATGGAAACCGGCGTGGCCACACGGCCGATCGAGGACCTCGAAGCCTACAAGCGCAAGCTCGACGGCTCGGTCTTCCGGTCCGCCCTTCTCATGCGCCCGGTGTTCGAGGCGGCGCGCTCGGCCATGCGCAAGATCGTATTCGCCGAAGGCGAGGACGAACGGGTCCTGCGCGCGGCCAATGCGATGCTGGAGGAGACGACCGACCGGCCGATCCTCATCGGCCGGCCCGAGGTGATCGAGCGGCGCTGCGAACGCGCCGGCCTGCCGATCCGTCCGGGCCGTGACTTCGAGATCGTGAACCCCGAAAACGACCCCCGCTACCGCGACTACTGGGGCAGCTACCACGAACTCATGGCCCGCCAGGGCGTCACGCCCGATCTCGCCCGCGCGATCCTCAGGACCAACACCACCGCCATCGGCGCCATCGCCGTCCACCGCGGCGATGCCGACAGCCTGATCTGCGGCACGTTCGGCCAATATCTCTGGCACCTGAACTACATCCGCCAGGTGCTCGCGCGGGGCGGCCTTGCCCCGCACGGCGCGCTCAGCCTGATGATCCAGGAAAACGGGCCGCTCTTCATCGCCGACACCCATGTGAACGCCGTTCCCACGCCCGAACAGATCGCCACTACCGCGATCGGCGCGGCGCGCCACGCCCGGCGCTTCGGCATCACGCCGAAGGTCGCGCTCTGCTCGCAGTCGAACTTCGGCAGCATGGCGAGCGATTCCGGCCAGCGCACCCGCGCGGCGATGGAGATTCTCGACGCGCGCGAGGCGGATTTCATGTTCGAGGGCGAGATGTCCACCGATGCGGCGCTCGACCCGGACCTGCGCGAACGGATATTCCCAGGCAGCAGGCTTCAAGGTGCGGCGAACATCCTCGTCTTCGCCTACGCCGATGCCGCGAATGCCGCGCGCAACATGCTGAAGATGCGCGCCAACGGGCTCGAGGTCGGGCCGATCCTGATGGGGATGGGCAACAAGGCCCATATCGTCACGCCCTCGATCACCCCGCGCGGGCTTCTGAACGTCTCGGCCATCGCCGGCACGCCGGTGTCGCACTACGGCTGAGCCGCGAATCTCCCCGTGGAGGCTCTGCAAATTCCGGCGAAGCGAGGGGATGTGTTGCAAAGCAGCCCCTGACTTTGCCGCACGGCGCGTAGTCTACCTGGCTTTGCAAATATCGCCGGCCCGTCGGTGCCCGATTCTGCAAATTCTTTCGTCCTCGGGCGGGCTGTGACCGGTAACGCGCTTGCCGCACGCGTCCGCACTTCGTAACAGATATCCCACGGTTCGGAGGAGGACACGATGGCATACAAGGACGTCTATGACGGCTGGAAGGCCGACCCCGAGGCTTTCTGGATGCAGGCGGCTGAGGCGATCGACTGGGTGAAGGCGCCCACGAGGGCGCTCTTAGCCGACAAGGCGCCGCTCTACGAGTGGTTCTGCGATGCCCGCGTGAACACCTGCTGGAACGCGGTGGACCGCCACGTGGAAGCCGGGCGCGGCGATCAGCTCGCCATCATCCACGACAGCCCGATCACCCATTCCACCAAGGGCATCACCTACCGCGAACTGCGCGACCGCGTTGCGTCGCTCGCCGGGGCGCTTCGCGCCAAGGGCATCGAAAAGGGCGACCGCGTCATCATCTACATGCCGATGGTGCCCGAGGCGCTCGAGGCGATGCTCGCCTGCGCGCGGCTCGGCGCGATCCATTCCGTCGTCTTCGGCGGCTTTGCCGCGCACGAGCTTGCCGTCCGGATCGACGACGCAACGCCAAAGGCAATCATCGCCGCCTCCTGCGGGCTCGAACCGGGACGCGTCGTGCACTACAAGCCGCTGCTCGACGCGGCCATCGACCAGGCCAGGCACAAGCCCGATTTCTGCGTCATCTTCCAGCGCGAGCAGGAGGTGGCTAAGCTGATCGAGGGCCGCGATTTCGCCTGGCACACGTTCCAGTTCGGCGTCGAGCCGGCCGACTGCGTGCCGGTCGAGGGCAACCACCCGGCCTACATCCTCTACACCTCGGGTACCACCGGGGCGCCCAAGGGCGTGGTGCGGCCGACGGCAGGGCACCTCGTCGCGCTGAACTGGTCGATGAGGAACCTCTACAACGTCGGCGCGGGCGATGTCTTCTGGGCAGCCTCGGACGTGGGCTGGGTCGTCGGCCACAGCTACATCTGCTACGGGCCGCTCATTGCCGGATGCACGACCATCGTCTTCGAGGGCAAGCCGGTCGGCACGCCCGATGCCGGCACCTTCTGGCGGGTGATCCAGAACCACAAGGTGAAGTCCTTCTTCACCGCGCCGACGGCCCTTCGCGCGATCAAGCGCGAGGATCCGGAGGGCGAGCTCATCGGCGACTACAACCTGCGCAGCCTGCAGGCGCTCTTCCTCGCCGGCGAGCGGGCCGATCCCGACACGATCAAGTGGGCCCAGCGCCATCTGCGCGTGCCGGTGATCGACCACTGGTGGCAGACCGAGACCGGCTGGGCCATCGCCGGCAACCCGCTCGGGATCGAGGAGCTTCCGGTCAAGGTGGGCTCCCCCTCCGTTGCCATGCCGGGCTATGACGTGCAGGTGCTCGACGAGGGCGGCCACCCGGTTGCGCCCGGCACGCTCGGCGCCATCGCGGTGAAGCTGCCGCTGCCTCCGGGCACGCTTCCGACGCTCTGGAACGCCGAGGAGCGGTTCAGGAAGTCCTATCTCAACAGCTTCCCGGGCTACTACGAGACGGGCGACGCGGGCTACGTCGACGAGGACGGCTACCTTTACATCATGGCCCGCACCGATGACGTCATCAACGTCGCCGGACACCGGCTTTCGACCGGCGCGATGGAGGAGGTGCTCGCCTCCCACAAGGATGTCGCCGAATGCGCCGTCATCGGCGTGGCCGACGAGCTGAAGGGCCAGATGCCCATGGGCTTCCTCTGCCTCAACAAGGGCAGCAACCGGCCGCACGACGACGTGGTGAAGGAGTGCGTGAAGCTCGTGCGCGACCGGATCGGCCCAGTGGCGGCCTTCAAGCTCGCCTGCGTGGTGGACCGGCTGCCGAAAACCCGGTCGGGCAAGATCCTGCGCGCCACGATGGTGAAGATCGCCGACGGCGAGCCCTGGAAGATGCCCGCCACGATCGACGACCCGGCGATTCTCGACGAAATCGCGGGGGCCTTGAAGACGCTCGGCTATCCGGCTGCGCGGTAGGAATGCAACAATGCCGATGGTGCCTGCGGATTGGTTCCGCAGGCACATGGACCTGACGTTTCAGACAGGTTGGCGCGACCCTTGACGTCGCGTAAAACCTCAGCACCATGCAACCGCAACTTGTATTTCCAGCCGCGCGGCGCTCCAATCCGGACACGGAGGGAGAGTGTGAGTAGCGACCGTTCCCAGGCGAGTTCCCGGCCCGTGCCCGATCTCGATGCCGGCAAGATGACGCTGCTCGGCCACGATCTGCGCGCGGCCGTGTCCGACATCATCGGCGGGTTGCGGCTCATCGACCTCGCCAGCGTCGACGAGCCGACGCGGCTGCAACTCGAACGCGTGCGCGCGTCGGGAGAAATCCTCGCGCGGCTGCTCGAACAGGGTCTGGCACAGATTCTCGGCGAGGACGATTATGCCGCGACCCACCCGGCGAACCTGCAGATGCCGCGGTTCCTCTACGACATCGAGATGCGCTGGTCGGGCCGGGCGAGCGAGAAGGGTCTCGGCTTCCAGATGACGGTGGCCGAAGACGTGCCGGCCGTCCTCACCCTCGACCGGATCGCGCTGGAACGCGTGCTGTCGAACCTCCTGTCGAATGCGATCAAGTATACCGACGCGGGCACCGTAACGCTCGACGTGACGATGGCTGCGTCGGGCGCGCTCAGGCTCACGGTCACCGACGAGGGGCCGGGGTTCTCATCCGAGGCGCTGGCCCGGCTCTTCGAGTTCCAGGGCCGGCCCGAGGGCACATGCAAGCCCGGCGAGGGGCTCGGGATGCACATTACCCGCCACATGGCGGGCCAACTCGGCGGCACGATCAGCGTCGAGAACCTCGCCGCCAGACCCGGCGCACGCGTGACGCTCGACCTGCCGCCGGAAACCTGGACCATCGCCGCTCCCGATCAGGCGGTGGAACTGCCCGATCTCAGCCGCACCAAGGTCCTTGTGGCGGAGGACAACCCGACGAACCAGACCATCATCAGCCACATGCTGGCCCGGATGGGCGCGCAATACGAGATTGCCGACGACGGCGTCGAGGCGCTGCGCTGGCTGGAACGCGAAAGCTTCGACCTCGCGCTCATCGACATCGAGATGCCGCGCATGAACGGCATCGACGTCATCCGGACGCTGCGTGCCAACGGCAACTGCCACCGGCGCCCGCACATGCCGGTCATCGCCATCACCGCCTATGTGCTCCGCGCCAACCGCGATGCGATCTATGCCGCCGGCGCGGATGCGATCCTTGCAAAGCCGCTGGCCGGGCTCGACACCTTCGGGCTCGCCATCGCCAATGCCCTCGGACGGCGACAGAACGCGGAGGTCGGCGCCATGGCCACGGCCGGGGCGGATCACACGTTCGACCGCTCCACCTTCGACCGTCTGATCGAGGTCGCGGGACCGGACTCGGCGCTCGAGCTTCTCGACCGGCTCGCGGCAGACCTCGGGAAATGCGAGCGCAGCCTCGGCGCCGGACTCGGCGACCAGGATTCCCTGGCGGTGCGCGCGGAAACGCATGTGCTCATCGCCCTGGCCGGAGCGGTCGGGGCAGTGCGGCTCCAGACGCTCGCCGAGGTGCTCAATGCGGCGGCGCACCGGCACGACCCCTCGGCCTTCGATCGCTTCGGCGCCGAGGCGATGAGCCAGCTCGACCGGCTGATCCGCTTCGTGACCGAGGAACGCGCGCGGCGCGGAGAGGCCGCATGACCTCGCCACCGCTGCTTCTGATCGAGGACACGCCGTCCCTGCAGCTCGTCTATCAGTCGGTCCTCCGTTCCGCCGGCCACACCGTGCGCTGCGCCGACGATGCGGCTTCCGGTCTCGCCGCGTTCCGCACGCTCGCACCTCCGGTCGTGCTTCTCGACCTGATGTTGCCCGACCGCGACGGACTCGACCTCATGGGCGAATTGCTGACGCTGCGCCCGGAAACGCGCGTCATCGTCATCACCGCCAACGGCTCGATCAACAAGGCCGTCGCGGCGATGCGGGCCGGTGCCCACGAGTTTCTCGTCAAGCCCTTCGACGAACAGCGCTTCCTCGCGGCGATCGA
>NZ_JAYRTX010000026.1:0-34034 GCF_041919395.1 Albidovulum sp. | reverse complement strand
TCCTCGACCGGCTGGCACGGCGGATCTCCGTCGTGATCTCCCGCAGCCGTTCGCGGCGCGGAATCATGCGGCTTTCAGACAGGGATCTTCGCGACATCGGGGTCATGCGCACAAACCTCGGACCGGCCGCGGGGTTCGGCGGTTCGCGCGACCTCTCAGAAAGGCTGGCGCGGCAGTCCGGTAGCCGCTCGGGCACCTGGTGACGCCGTGCGGAAGGGCCAGACAAGAAAGGGGCGCCGCAGGGCGCCCCTTTCCGTCGTTCCTGTGGAACGGATGGCTTACATCATGCCGTCCATGCCGCCCATGCCGCCCGGCATGCCGCCGCCGGCAGCGCCCTTCGGCTCGGGCTTGTCGGCGACCATCGCTTCCGTCGTGATGAGGAGGCCGGCGACCGAGGCCGCGTCTTCCAGAGCGGTCCGGGTCACCTTCGCGGGGTCGATGACGCCAAACTTGAACATGTCGCCATACTCTTCGGTCTGGGCGTTGAAGCCGAAGTTCTTGTCCTTCGACTCGCGGATCTTGCCCGCAACCACCGCACCGTCCACGCCCGCGTTCTCGGCGATCTGGCGCAGCGGCGCCTCGAGCGCGCGCTTGACGATCGCGATGCCGGCTTCCTGGTCGCTGTTGGCGCCCTTGACGCTGTCGAGCGCCTTGGCGGCCTGCACGAGGGCCACGCCGCCACCGACGACGATGCCTTCCTGAACGGCCGCGCGGGTTGCGTTCAGTGCGTCATCGACGCGGTCCTTGCGCTCCTTCACCTCGACCTCGGTCATGCCGCCGACGCGGATGACGGCGACGCCACCGGCGAGTTTCGCGACCCGCTCCTGCAGCTTCTCGCGATCGTAGTCGGAGGTGGTTTCCTCGATCTGGGTGCGGATCTGCGAAACCCGTGCCTCGATCTCGGCCTTGTCGCCGGCGCCGTCGATGACGGTGGTGTCATCCTTCTTGATGATGACCTTCTTGGCACGGCCGAGCATGTCGAGACCGACGTTCTCGAGCTTCATGCCGAGGTCTTCGGAGATCACCTGGCCGCCCGTGAGGATCGCGATGTCCTGCAGCATGGCCTTGCGGCGGTCGCCGAAGCCCGGGGCCTTGACGGCAGCGATCTTCAGACCGCCACGCAGCTTGTTGACCACGAGGGTCGCCAGAGCCTCGCCTTCCACGTCCTCGGCCACGATGACCAGCGGACGCTGCGACTGGATGACAGCCTCCAGCAGCGGGACCATCGGCTGCAGGGAGGAGAGCTTCTTCTCGTGCAGGAGGATGTAGGCGTCTTCCAGCTCGGCGGTCATCTTGTCGGCGTTGGTCACGAAGTAGGGCGAGAGATAGCCACGGTCGAACTGCATGCCTTCGACGACCTCGGTCTCGGTCTCGAGGCCCTTGTTCTCCTCGACGGTGATGACACCCTCGTTGCCGACCTTCTGCATCGCGTCGGCGATCTGGCGGCCGATTTCGGCCTCGCCGTTGGCCGAGATGGTGCCGACCTGCGCCACTTCGGCCGAATCGGCGACCTTGCGGGCCGCGCCCTTGATGTGCTCGACGGCCTTGTGCACCGCGAGGTCGATGCCGCGCTTGAGGTCCATCGGGTTCATGCCGGCGGCAACCGCCTTCAGGCCCTCGCGGACGATCGCCTGGGCGAGAACCGTCGCGGTGGTGGTGCCGTCGCCGGCCTCGTCATTGGTGCGGGAAGCGACTTCCTTCACCATCTGCGCGCCCATGTTCTCGAACTTGTCGGAAAGCTCGATCTCCTTGGCGACGGTGACGCCGTCCTTGGTGATGCGCGGGGCACCGAACGATTTGTCGAGAACGACGTTGCGGCCCTTCGGGCCGAGGGTCACCTTCACCGCGTCGGCGAGGATGTTGACGCCGCGCAGCATCCGGTCGCGGGCATCGGTATTGAACTTGACGTCCTTGGCAGCCATGTCGCTTGCTCCTGGTTGTCTCTGGGGTTGCGGTTCGGAAAGCGTCTCAGGCGATGATGCCGAGGATGTCGCTTTCCTTCATGATCAGCATTTCGGTGCCGTCGACGGTCACTTCCGTGCCCGACCACTTGCCGAAGAGGATCCGGTCGCCTTTCTTGACCGACGGGGCGATCAGTTCGCCCGAATCCTTGCGCGCGCCTTCGCCCACGGCGACGACTTCGCCCTCGGCGGGCTTTTCCTTCGCGCTGTCGGGGATGATCAGACCGCCCTTGGTCTTTTCTTCGCCTTCCACACGCTTGACCAGAACGCGGTCATGAAGCGGTTTGAATGCCATCTGGTAACACTCCCTTGGGTTCCAGGTTCAATGGATTAGCACTCAGCATAGGTGAGTGCTAACGGGGCGTAATTAGGCGCCGGCCCCGGCCGAGTCAACTGCCTGCGCGCGTAAAAAAGCCATGTCTTGGGCATGGGCTTGCCATCTCGGCCGGCTATCCCCAGATCGAGACCGGCGCCTTTCCGCGCCGTCAACCCGGACCCGGAGATGATCCGCAGCGCCGCCCTCTGTCTCTTCCTCGCCCTCCCCGCGGCCGCGGCGGACGCCGCCTGCGCAGGCCGGGACCTGCTGCCGACGCTCGACGGGGTCGAGCGTGCGCGGATAACCGCGGCAGTCGACGCGCTCGACCATGGCCGCGGCAACCGCTGGCGCGCGACGCGGGGCGAGGAGGTGATCCAGATCGTCGGCACCTATCACTTCGACGACCCGCGCCACGAAGCGGTCATGGACCGCCTCGCGCCTGCGATCGACGCGGCCTCGGTCGTGCTGGTCGAGGCAGGGCCGGAGGAGATGGCCGCCCTTCAGGCGGAGATGGCGCGCCGTCCCGACCGCCTCTTCTCGACCGCGGGGCCGACGCTTCCCGAGCGGCTGGAAGAGGCCGACTGGCAGGCCCTCTCGGTTGCCATGCAGGCGCGCGGTGTGCCAGCCTTCATGGCCGCGAAGATGCAGCCCTGGTACGTCGCCATGCTTCTCGGCATCCCGTCCTGCGCGATGGAGGACCTGGCCAGCGACCCCAACGGGCTCGACGCCCGCGTCATCGCCCGCGCCGCGGCCCAGGGCGTGCCGGTCCGCGCGCTCGAACCCTACGACACGGTCTTCACGCTTTTCGATTCGATGTCGGCGGCCGACCAGATCGACATGATCCGCACGACCCTCGCCATGGTCGACGCAGCAGAGGACTATGCCGCGACGCTGACCGCGGCCTATTTCGCCGAGGACGTGCGCGTGACCTGGGAACTTGGCCGCATCACCGCGAACAATCTGCCGGGCCAGACGCCTGAAAAGGTGGACGCCGACCTCGCGCGGATGGAGGAACTGCTGATGGCCCGGCGCAACCGGAGCTGGATTCCTCAGATCACCGCCGCGGCCGCGGAAGGGCCCGTCTTCGCGGCCTTCGGCGCACTGCACCTCTCGGGACAGGACGGCGTTCTGGCTCTCCTGGAGCGTGAGGGCTTCGCCCTGGAGCGCCTGCCCTTCTGATCGGGACCGGAGGGAGCGCGCCCCGTGACAAGTTATGCTGCAGCGCCTATAAGGCGCGCGACCTGTCACGTTCCACGGATGACGCCCATGATCAAAGTCTTCGGCCACAAGTCGCCCGACACCGATTCCACCGGCTCGCCCATCATCTGGGCCTGGTATCTGACCGAGGTGAAGGGCACGCCTGCGAAGCCCGCGCTTCTCGGCGAGCCGAATACCGAAGCGGCCTTCGTCCTGAAGCGCTGGGGGCTCCAGAAGCCCGAGATCATCGCCGACGTGGCCGCGGGCGAGGATGTGGTCATCGTCGACACCAACAACCCGGCCGAGCTTCCCGCCTCGATCAACGAGGCGAACGTGATCCAGATCATCGACCATCACCTCCTGGCCGGCGGCCTGAAGACCAGGGGCCCGATCGACATCACCGTGCGCCCGCTCGCCTGCACCGCGACGATCATGTACGACCTGATGGGCGCGGATGCCACGAGGATGCCCGAACCGATCAAATGCGCGATGCTCTCGTGCATTCTCTCGGACACGCTCGAATTCCGCTCGCCCACGACCACGGCGCATGACCGCGAGGTGGCCGAAATGCTGGCCCGTCAGCTCGGCATCTCGATCCCGGACTACGCGGCCGAGCTTTTTGCGGCGAAGTCCGACGTCTCGGCCTTCTCGGACGCCGAGCTTCTCAGGATGGATTCGAAGGAATACAGCGTCGCCGGAAAGGAACTGCGCGTCTCCGTGCTTGAGACGACCTCGCCGAAGGTGATCCTCGACCGCAAGGCGAGCCTGATGAAGTCGATGGAGACGGTCGCGAAAGAGGACGACGCGGACCAGGTCCTCCTGTTCGTCATCGACATCCTGAAGGAGGAGGCGACGCTCATCGTCCCCAACGACCTCGTGAAGCGGATGGCGGAAGCCTCCTTCGGCGCGACGGTCACCGGCGACACCGTGGTCCTGCCCGGCGTCATGAGCCGGAAGAAGCAGATCATTCCGGCGCTGAAGCTCTGATCACGCCAACGTCGTGCAACCGGGCGCCTTCGGGCGCCCGTCCCTTTTCCGCGAGGCACCATGACCCGGATCATATCGTCTCTGGCCGAGGTTCAGGCCGCCTATGACGTGCTTTACTGCGACCTCTGGGGCTGCCTGCACGATGGCCGCACCCCCTTCCCCGCCGCCGTCGCCGCGCTGCGGGGCTTCCGCGCGAAGGGCGGCCGCGTCGTCCTGATGACCAACGCGCCGCGGCCCAACCGCTTCGTCGCAGCACAGCTCGACCGCATGGCGGTGCCCCGCGACGCCTGGGACATGATCGTCTCCTCCGGCGATGCGGCGCAGGCGGGAATGTTCGCGGGCCTCGTCGGGCGCAGGGTCTATCACCTCGGCCCCGAGAAGGACGCCGGATTCTTCACCGAGATCCCCACCGAGTTCGCCGATGCGCCGGAGATCGTCCGGGTGCCGCTCGCGGAGGCCGAGGGGATCGTCTGCACCGGCCCCTTCGACGAGATGACCGAGACGCCCGAGGACTATCGCGCGACCCTTCTTTACGCCAAGGCCAAGGCGATGAAGCTTCTCTGCACCAATCCCGACATCGTCGTCGATTTCGGCGACAAGCGCATCTACTGCGCCGGCGCGCTCGCCGCGCTCTACGACGAGATGGGGGGAACGAGCCTCTATTTCGGAAAACCGCATCCGCCGATCTACGACCTCGCCCGCCGCAGGCTTGCCGCGGCCTGGGGCGAGGTGGAGCCGTCGCGCGTGCTGGCGGTGGGCGACGGCATCCGCACCGACATACAGGGCGGGCTCGCGGAGGGAACGGATACGCTCTTCGTGACCGGCGGCCTTGCGGCCGAGGAATTCGGGCCGGACATCGATCGTCCCGATCCGGCGCGTCTGGCGCGCTGGCTCGCCGCGCAGCAGATCACGCCCACCCTTGCCATCGGCCGGCTGCGCTGATCTGCGCAACATTATGACCAGCACGCAACAATGTTTCATTCGGAATATGTTTTAGGTCAATAAATTACTCTCGGACATTGCGCCGGCGCCCCGGCCGAGCTATGCTGCACCGCAACATGACCAGCCGGGAATCGCGATGATGCTCGACAACCAGCCGCGCGGGACGATCTGCATCGAGGATCTGGAGATCGGGATGACCCGCTACCTCCAGAAGACGATCACCGACCGCGACATCGAGATGTTCGCGGAAGTCTCGACCGACCGCAACCCGGTCCATCTCGACGACGAATACGCCCGCGACACGATCTTCGAGGGGCGCATCGCCCACGGGATGCTGACTGCCGGCCTCATCTCGGCGGTGATCGGCGAACAGCTTCCGGGCCACGGCACCGTCTACCTTGGCCAGTCGCTGAAGTTCATGGCGCCGGTGCGCCCCGGCGACACCGTCCACGCCGAGGTCCGCGTCATCGCCATCGACCACGCGCGGCGGCGCGTCACCCTTGAAACCCATTGCGCGGTGGGCGATACGGTCGTGCTGAAGGGCGAGGCGCTTGTGCTCGCGCCAAGTCGCAAGTTCGACTGACCGAGGCGGGCGCTCCCGCCCGACGCTATCCGACGGACGGGGGCCGATGCACATTCACCACCACTGGACCGGGATCGCGCCCGCACATCGCGGGGCGTCCGTCGCGCTGGGAAATTTCGACGGCGTCCACCTCGGCCACCAGCGCGTGATCGCTCTCGCCGCAGAGGCCGCCGCGTCCCTGGGGATCGTCACCTTCGAACCGCACCCGCGCGAGTTCTTCGCGCCCGCCGCGCCCGCCTTCCGCCTGATGAACGCGGAGGCGCGCGTGCACCGGCTGGAAAAGCTCGGGGTGGCAGAGCTCTACGAGCTGCCCTTCGACGCAGCGCTGGCCGGGATGGAGGCCGAGGCCTTCGTGGCCGAGGTGCTCGTGGCCGGGCTCGGGGTCTGCCATGTGACCGTGGGCGCCGACTTCTGCTTCGGCAAGGGCCGCAAGGGCACCACCGAAACGCTCCGGCGCGAAGGCGCGCGTCTCGGCTTCGGCGTCACCATCGCCGATCTCGTCGCGGCTGAAGGTGCCGAAATCTCCTCCACCGCGATCCGGCGGGCGCTGAGCGAGGGGCGCCCGCGCGACGCGGCGCGGATGCTCGGCCACTGGCACCGGATCGACGGACCGGTGCTCGACGGCGACAAGCGCGGCCGCGACCTCGGCTATCCGACGGCGAACATGGCGCTCGACGGGCTGCACCTGCCGAAGCTCGGCGTCTACGCGGTCAAGGTCGATGTTCTGACCGGACCCCATGCCGGAAGCTACGACGGCGCCGCAAGCCTCGGGATCCGCCCGATGTTCGAGGTGCCGCATCCGACGCTCGAAACCCATCTCCTCGACTTCTCCGGGCACCTTTACGGCGAGCATCTGTCGGTCGCGCTGGTCGATTATCTCCGGCCCGAAATCAAGTTCGACGGCCTGCCGGCACTCGTCGCGCAGATGGGCGCCGATTGCGCGCAGGCACGGGGCATCCTCGCCGCGCTCTGACCCCTTCCCTTTCGCCCGATGGCCGGGCAATGTCGGCGCCCATGAAGCACCAACCTCCGCGCGGCGGGCTCCGCCCCGAGTTCTGGAACCTGCCGCTCCGCCAGTTGACACCGGCAGAGTGGGAGGCGCTCTGCGACGGCTGCGGCAAATGCTGCCTGAACAAGCTCGAGGATGCCGACACCGGCGAAGTCGCGTTCACCCGCGTCTCCTGCCGGCTTCTTGACACCGAGAGCTGCCGCTGCGGCCAGTACGAGAACCGCAAGCGCTTCGTGCCGGAATGCGTGGTGCTGACGCCGAAGAGCATTGCCAAGGTCGCGTACTGGATGCCATCCACCTGCGCCTATCGGCTGCGCTTCGAGGGCAGGCCGCTGCCCGACTGGCACCCGCTGATCACCGGCGACCCGGACAGCGTCCACGCCGCCGGCGAGTCCGTCCGGGGCTGGGCAGTGCCGGAATTCGAAGTCCCGGAAGAGGACTGGGAAGACCACATCATCGAGGACCTGTGATGAATTTTGCCTCCGACAACACCTCCGCCGCCGCGCCCGAGATCATGCAGGCGCTCGCCGCCGCGAACAAAGGCTATGCCATGCCCTACGGCAACGACCCGGCGATGGACGAGGTCCGCACCCGCATCCGCAAAATCTTCGAGGCGCCCGAGGCGGCGGTCTATCTCGTCGCCACCGGAACGGCCGCGAACGCGCTTTCGCTCGCCATCCTCACGGACCCCTGGGGCGCGGTCTTCTGTCACCGCAACGCCCATGTCGAGGAGGACGAATGCGGCGCGCCGGAATTCTACACCGGCGGCTCCAAGCTCGTGCTGGTGGAGGGCGAGCACGCGAAGATGACGCCCGAGACGCTGCGAAAGTCGATCACCTCAACCGGCCGGAGCGGCGTCCACAACGTCCAGCGCGGCATGGTCACGATCACCAACGCTTCCGAGCACGGCACCGTCTACACCGCCGGGGAGACGGCCGCGCTCTGCGATGTGGCGAAGGGCTTCGGCCTGCCGGTTCACCTCGACGGCGCGCGGTTCGCCAACGCGGTCGTGGCCAGCGACGCGGCCCCCGCGGACCTCACATGGCGTGCGGGCGTGGATGTCCTTTCCTTCGGGGGGACCAAGAACGGCTGCATGGGGGTGGAGGCGGTGGTGATCTTCGACCCGGCCCGCGCCTGGGAATTCGAGCTTCGCCGCAAGCGCGGCGGGCATCTCTTCTCAAAGCACCGCTATCTCTCGGTGCAGATGGGGGCCTATCTCGAGGACGGACTGTGGCTCAGGCTGGCACGTCAGGCCAATGCCGCCGCGGCGCGGCTCTCCGCAGGCATCCTGACCGTTCCCGGCGCCGAGCTCGTCCATCCGACCGAGGCCAACGCCGTCTTCGCCAGTTTCCCCCGCGCCGGACACCGTCGCGCCATTGACGGCGGCGCAGCCTACTATCTCTGGCCCTTCGACCAGCCGCTGGAGGGGCCGGGGGACGAAAAGCTGAGCTGCCGCATGGTCGCGTCCTGGTCCACGACAGAGGCAGATGTGGACGGGCTCCTGTCGCTCATCCGTGGTCGAGGTTGACGTCGATCAGCCCGGCCGTTTCCGCCGGATGGGTGATCGGGAGCATGTGCGCCGCCCCGGGCACCGTCGCCACGCCCACATCCGGCAGCCACGCGGCTACCGCCTCGGCGATGGCCTCGATGATCGCGGGGGACCGGGCGCCGCGGATCAGGAGCACGGGCATGCCGAGGCTTTCGAGCGCGCCCGGCGCGAGGATATGCCCCGAATCCTCGAAGAGCGCAGGTGTGCCGGCCTCGATGAGATCGATCCGCTCCGTGATGGCGGCGCGCTCGTTCGCGGGCAGCTTGCCCCACGCGACGCCAGATCCCCAGACGCCGGTGAAGACCTCCGCCGCCCGCTCCCGGTCGCCCGCGGCGAGAGCCGCGCGGTAGCGCTCCATGACCGCGAGGTTCTCCGCCCAGGCGGCGCTTCCCCGGGCCGCGGCGAAGAGCACCGGCTCGATCAGGGTCAGCGTCCTCACGGCTTCGGGCGCGGCGATGGCAAGCCTGAGCGCCACCACCGCGCCGAAGGAATGGCCGACGAGGTCGTGCGGCCGGTCGATGAAGCTTGCCGCAATCTGCGCGGACAGGCTGAGGAAATCCCCCTCGCCCGGCCACGCGGCCGACCGGCCGTGACCGGGCAGGTCGAAGGCCGTGAGAGTGGTGCGACCAGAGAGCCTTTCGGCCACGCCCGCCCAGGCCTTCGAACTGGCGAGCGAGCAGTGGATCGCAAGGGCCGGTCGCGACCCCGCGCCGAAGACCTGCCAGAAGGTCGGGTGACCCGCGCGGATCCCGACCGGCATCAGAGCTTGCCGGACAGGTGCAGGTCGAGGTCCTCAAGCCGGTCCTGGCCCCAGAACCGCTCGTCCCCGTCGGTGATGTAGAAGGGCGACCCGAAAACGCCGCGGGCCTGGGCCTCTTCGAGGTTCGCCGCATAGGCCTCCGCGCCCGAGAGCATTCCGGTGAAGCTGAGGCTCGGGTCGAAGCCTGCGGCCTTCAGGCACTCGTTGATCACCGCGTCCTCGGCGATATCCTTCTCTTCTGCCCAGGCGGCGCGCAGGAGCGAGTGGACGAGCGCACCCATGTCGCCGCCCGCTGCCTTCCCGGCGGCAATCACCGCATAGGACGCAGGCGCCGCGTTCGTGGGCCAGAACATCGGTTTGAGGTTGATCGCCATCCCGGTCTTCGCCGCCATCCGCCGCAGTTCCTGCACGCGGTAGTCCTTGCGCCCCTGCGGCCGGTCGGCCGGGCGCGGGGTGCCGAGCCGGTCGAAGAGCGCGAGGATGTCATAGGGCTTGTAGGCTATGGTCGCGCCGTGTCGCACGGCGATTTCCTCCAGCCGCGTACCTGCGAGGTAGGTGAAGGGCGACAGAAGCGAGAAGAAATAGTCAATGCGGGCCACGCGCTCCCCCGTTCTGCGGCTTCGGCTTTCCGGGAGGCTAGCCCGGTGCTAAGCGGGGTGCAATCGCGCGTCTCGCTAGCGGCGGCTGGCTTCCGACCGGATCACCGCCTCGGCGCATTGCGTGACCGTGAGTCCGTTCATCCAGCAGCGCTGGGCCACCGACATCGGCGCCGCCCCGGGAACTCCGGCGCAGTAGTCAAGATACGAGTCTTCGCAGAATATCTCCTCGGCGGTTCTCGAATCGGGCGCCGGCGCGGCCGGCGGACTTGCCGCCACCGCCTGGTAGGCCTGCGCCACGTTGCAGGCGATGTCCGCGACCGTCGAGACCTCCTCGGGTGGCAGTTGCAGCTTCATCAGCGCGACATTCGCGGCAGTGCCAAGAAGGAAGGGGCAAGCCTGCCACAGAATCTCGACCACCAGTTCTTCCTGCGCGCGGCTGGCCGGCGCCGCGGCGGTCAGGCCGGCCGCTGCCAGCAGACAGGCAGTCCCAAGATTTCGCGCCACGCCACCTGGGTTCCCTGCCATGGGCCCGCCTCCGATCCCGTCGCCGGCAGGGCAGGCCAGAGGAATCGCCCCACCATCCGCATCATACCACGCCCCTGCCGGCGGCCGCCGGGCCGAGGCCCGGCGGGATGACGCCCGTTGGCGGGTGAACCGGGATCGGACGACCCGACCCGCTGCTTGCTCCGGGCGCGGCGTCGGTTTGCCGCAGGGCTGGCCCGGTGCCAAGCGGGGTGCTAAGCGGGGTGCAACGTCACGAATCCGTCATCATACGCCTGCCCGAGGACCCGCGCCCATGGCTTCCATGATCGAACCGAAACTCATCTCCGGCAATTCCAACCGGCCGCTCGCCCAGGCCATCGCGCGTCGCATGTCGATGCACCGGGGGATGAGCGTCGGGCTCGTCGATGCGCGGGTGGAGCGGTTCAACGACCAGGAAATCTTCGTCGAGGTCTTCGAGAACGTCCGCGGCGAGGATATGTACATCATCCAGTCCACCTCGAACCCGGCCAACGACAACCTGATGGAACTGCTGATCATGACCGACGCGCTGAAGCGATCGTCGGCAAGCCGGATCACCGCCGTCATCCCCTATTTCGGCTATGCCCGCCAGGACCGCCGCGCGAAGGCGCGCACCCCGATCTCGGCCAAGCTTGTCGCCAACCTCATCACCGAGGCCGGCGTGGACCGGGTGTTGACGCTCGATCTGCACGCCGCGCAGATCCAGGGCTTCTTCGACATTCCGGTGGACAACCTCTATGCCGCGCCGATCTTCGCGCTGGACGTGGAGCATCACTTCAAGGGCAAGCTCGACAGGCTCACCGTGGTCTCGCCCGACGTCGGCGGCGTGGCCCGCGCGCGCGAACTGGCGCAGCGCATCGGATCGGGCCTCGCCATCGTCGACAAGCGCCGCGTGAAGGCTGGCGAAGTGGCCGAGATGACCGTGATCGGCGATGTCGCGGGCCAGATCTGCGTCATCGTGGACGACATCTGCGACACCGCCGGCACGCTCTGCAAGGCCGCCGAAGTGCTGATGGCCGCGGGTGCGAAGGAGGTCCATTCCTACATCACCCACGGCGTGCTCTCCGGCCCGGCGGTCGAGCGGATCACCAATTCGGTGATGAAGAGCCTCGTCATAACGGATTCGATCGCGCCGACGGAGGCAGTCAAGCAGGCCAAGAACATCCGCATCGTCGCGACCGCGCCCATGTTCGCCCAGGCGATCATGAACATCTGGTCGGGCACATCGGTCTCGTCGCTCTTCGACGCCGAAACGCTGGGGCCCATCTACGAAGGCATGTATTCGCGCGGCTGATCTTGCGCCTTCCAACGCACCGGCCGAACAATTCAGTGTGCAATAGCGCCCAGCGGGCGTAGGCTGCGGCCGACCATGCTGGCGGAGGCGAAACGCCATGGATCCGGTGCTGCTGCGAGTCTGCCTCTACTTCATGCTCGCCTATGCCCTTTCCTGGTTCGGCATCGCCGGAAACTGGATCTGGCCATCTCCCGGCTGGCCGACGCCAATCAATCCACTGGGTCCCTTGCTAGCTGCGCCGCTACTGTTGTGGATGTTGGACGGACGCGCGGCGATGGGCGCATGGTGGCGACGGATCTCAACGGTCCGAGCGCCGATCCGGATTTACGCCCTGGCGTTCTTCGTGCCACTGGCGATCATCGGCGCCGCGGTTCTGCTTTCGCGCGCTGTCGGGACTCCTGCGGGGCCGCTTCCCGCCTATTCCGCCGGGGACTGGCTGATGGGGATTCCCCTGGTCGCGGTCTTCGGGCCTGCGCCCGAGGAGTCGGGATTTCGCGGTCTGGCCCAGCATGAATTGCAGCAGATTCTCTCGCCTTTCGCCGCGGCGCTCTGGATCGGGGCCGGGGTGGCGATCTGGCACATTCCATTGTTCCTGCTTGACGACCTGCCGCCGGTCATCTCCGTGACCCTTCTCGCCGTCAGCGTGGTCTATGCTTGGCTGTTCATCGCCGGCGGCAGCATCTGGCCATTGGTCACCCTGCATTTCGTGCAGAACTATTTCGGAGGGCAGTATTTCGGACGGATGTTCGCGCCAAAGGACAGTCATGTCTGGCTCGGTTTTCTGACGCTGTTCTATGCGATCTGGGTTGCGATACTGCTATGGAAATGTGGCCCGGCACTGGGGTTGCGACAGGGGGAAGTCCTGCCATCGTCCATTCCACGGCAACTCAAGTGAGCTTTGCCGCACCGGCATGTCACCGCCTTCTCACATGACTTGCCGACCGCGTCCATGTTCGCCCAGGCGATCATGAACATCTGGTCGGGCACATCGGTCTCATCGCTCTTCGACGCCGACATGCTGGGACCGATCTACGGGGGGATGTATTCGCGCGGCTGATCGCGCGGTTCAGCCCCCCGTACCCTCGCGCCAGCGCGCGGGCGAGACGCCGGTTTCGCGTTTGAACGCGCGGCTGAAGGCTTCCTCGGATTCATAGCCGACCTCGTGCGCGATCCGCGCGATGCCGGAATGGCGCTCGCGCAGGCGCTGCCGGGCAAGGTGCAGCCGCCAATGCGTGATGTAGCGGATGGGCGGTTTGCCCACCAGCGCGACGAAGCGGTCGGCAAATGCGCTGCGCGACAGGCCGGCGATCCCCGCCAGCGTCTCGGCCGTCCAGCCTGCAGCGGGTTCGCGGTGGATCGCCGCCAGCGCGCGCCCGATCTGGGGATCGGCCAGCCCCCTGAGCCAGCCTGGCCCCTCCGGGCCGGCCCCGGCCGCGAACTGCCGCACCGCCTCCACCAAAAGCACCTCAGAGAGCCGCGACATCACGCCCGACGACGCCAGCCGCCCCTCTGCGAGCTCGCCGGCAGCGAAACGGACCGAACTTTCGATCCACTCCCGCGCGGCCGCCGAGCGAAGGTCGAGCGTCACCAGCCGCGGCAGCATGGCAAGCACGGGGTTGCGCCGCTCGGTGCTGCCGAGAAATCCGCAGAACATGTGCGTCTCGGCCCCGCCGCCGCCATAGACGATGCGCGCGAGCCCGCCGTCCGCTGCCGGCTGGACGAGGCTGCGCGCGATCGTCGGGCTGAGGCCCGGCGCGCTCGCGACGGTATGGGTATCGTTGTGGGGAAGGATCGCGACCTCTCCCGCGCCGACCTCCACCGGGTGCTCCCCGGGCAGGATCATCGTCGCCCGCCCCTTCAGCACCACGTGGTAGAACACGAGTTGCACCGGATCGTCCAGGAGCGGCCGGCAATCGGCCGCCGTCAGTTCCGAGATGAGGCAGAAGGGTTCGGTCAGCTGGACGTCGAGAAAGACGCCGCCCGAAAGCCGGACGGAGCGCAGGACATCCGACATCGGGTCGGACATGTTCAGCCTCCTTGCTGGACGAACGGTCAGGTAATCCGGCGGCGCGGTCATTCCCCGGTGTGCGGTTCAGGCGCTAACACCCTTCACGCGGCCGACGACGCCTGTCGTCCGGGAATTTCGATCCGGACGCCCCGCCCTGTCAACCCGGCAGGAGAGGACGCCGTACCAACCCTGAAAGGACTTTGACACCATGAATGTTGACCTTGCCAAACCCGACTTTGCCGCGATCAAGGCCCGCCAGAAGGCCACCTGGGCCGCCGGCGACTATTCCGTGATCGGCACGATGCTCCAGATCGTCGGCGAAAGCCTCTGCGAGGCGGTGGACCTGCACGCCGGCGAAAGGGTGCTCGACGTCGCCGCCGGCAACGGCAACGCGACGCTCGCCGCCGCCCGCCGCTTCGGCCGCGTGACCTCGACCGACTACGTGGCGGCGCTTCTCGACCGCGGCCGGGCGCGCGCTGCGGCAGAGGGTGCCGAGGTGGAGTTCCGCGAGGCCGACGCCGAGGCCCTGCCCTTCGCGGACGCCAGCTTCGACGTCGTCCTCTCCTCCTTCGGCGTCATGTTCACGCCCGATCAGGAGACAGCCGCGCGCGAGATGATGCGGGTGGTGAAGCCCGGCGGCCGCATCGGCCTTGCCAACTGGACGCCCGAGGGCTTCATCGGCCAGCTCTTCAAGGTGATCGGCCGGCATGTGGCGCCGCCCGCGGGCGTGAAGCCGCCGTCCCTCTGGGGCACCGAGGCGCGGCTGAGGGAGCTTTTCCCCGGCCAACGTGTCTCGGTAACGCCGCGGCAGTTCCAGTTCCGCTACCGTTCGCCCGAGCACTGGCTGGAGGTGTTCCGGACCTGGTACGGGCCGACGAACCGTGCCTTCGCGGCCCTCGATGCGACCGGGCAGGCCGCGCTCGCGGACGACATCCTCGCACTTCTCGCCCGGATGAACCGCGGCGGGGCAAACACCCTCACCGTGCCGAGCGACTACGCCGAGGTCGTCATTACGAAATCGTGACCCCGACCGCGTCCGCCCCATCGCGGCGGGCGCGGTCCCCTACTCGACGTTCCAGTCTTCCTCGGCCGAAAGCTCGCCGATGGCCAGCCAGTCGGCACGGATGCGTGCCACCCGCGTGTCGGACCAGGTGCGGAAGACGATGACGAACCCCTCCGGGTTCACCATCTCGGCCGAGATGTCGGCGCGCTGGTTCGTTCGCCGGTCCATGTCCCACATCGAGATGGACACCTGGACCACCGGCACCGACCGGAACGGTTCGGCGAATTCCACCACGCGCCTGAGTTCGCGTGGCCCCTCGCCCGTCCACATCGCGCCGCCGTCCTGATAGTCGGAGAAAAGCATGACCGACCCGCGGTCCACGCCGATCAGATGGCTCGCCATTCGCCGCATCGCGCCTCCTCTCCCGCGCACCATCTAAGCGCAGAAGCCCTTATCTCCAAAGGCATTTCTGCACATCCACAGGCGACCGGCCGGGCCCTGCGCTGCCGCGGCCGGCCAAGTTTCGCCGGGCTGGAATACCGGAATACAATCAGTGCGCGAGTTGCGGTATAGTGAAGTCTCTCCGCCAGCGCGTGGTCTGGTCCATTTCGCCCGGATTCGTTGCGGAGAGGGTGGGTGTTTTCAGCAATTCCATTTCGAGGAGGATGAAGAAATGCCAGATGGTGATCTGATCTCGATCAACGATCTGCCCTGTTGTCCCGAGATTACCCGCGTGCCCTGCTGCGAAAGCCTGCGCATCTCCTACCGGCTCACCAACCGTCAGCTCGACGTGCCGGTAGAGGTCGTGATCGTGGCCGAACTCGAACGCTGCCCGGGACCGCTTTCCCTGGGCGACGTGGTCTTTTCGACGACGCTCCTGCCTGGCGAGAAGGTGCGTCTCTACACCTCGACCCGCAACAACCGCTTCACTTACGACGCGGAATCCGAGGTGAGCTACCGGCACGAACAGTCATCGGAGGAGACCTACTACATGCGGTCGATGGACCGCTATATGTCCGACCTGACCGTTACCGACAGCGGATCGGCCTCATCCTCGTCGCACTCCGACTTCGAGACGGATGTCGACGGGTCCTATGCCTCCATCGGCTTCGCCGGCGGCGGCAGCGTCAACGTGGAAGGCGACTTCAACTCGCGCTCCGCCTCGTCCTTCATGCGCCAGTTGTCGAGCCATGCGCGCAGTTCGCATGACCGTTCCGTGCAGGCAACGCGGGCTGCCAACTCGGTCCAGATGGGCGAGGTGCAGAGCCGCAGCCACGCCGAGGGCGAAAGCGAAAGTGCCTACGAGGCCTCGACCAGGACATTCGAGAACAAGAACGAGTGCCACGCGGTGACCTACTTCGCCTATCAGCTTGTCAAGAAGCAGACGCTCCGGTTCCGCATCGTGTCGGTGCTGCGCCGGGTCGTGGACGCCGCGGCGTCGAGCGCGGTCGAGGCCCGGCCGGTTCGGCCCGCGACGGGCATCAAGGTGCTGCCGAACGGCGTGCTGGCGACGAAGACCGCACGGGTGGAGGTGGAAGCCGCAGGCCGTACGGCGGCGGCGGCGCAGCGCGCGAACATCGTGAGCGGCGTGGGCTCCATCGGCCTTGGGGGCGGGTTCGGCGGGCTTGCCGGGCTGACCGCCGTCGCCACGCCCTTCCGGCTGGCGACGAACGTGCAGCCGGTGCCGCCCGCGGTGCAGGACAAGGTGCTGAAGCAGGTCGACGACGATCTGGTGAAGGAGGGCATCCTCGCCAAGGCCGGTTCCGACGAGGTCGGCGCCCGGCTCGCGGCCGAGCTGAACTTCGAACGCACCTACTGCCTGCCGACCCAGGGCATCGTGGTGAAGGGCTGTCTCGACCGCTGCAACACCTGCGAGGAAAGCCGGCAGAAGTCGATCGCGCTCGACCTCGTGCGCAAGGACCTGGAGAACCAGCTTCTGGCCAAGCAGATCGCACTTCTGGAGAAGAGCCAGGAATACCGCTGCTGCCCGGTGGGCGAGGCGGAGCCGGAAGACGCCTGAGCGCCGTCCTGAAAACGAAAGCGGCCCCCGCGGGGGCCGCCCCTTCTTCGGTGAAGGGCTCGTGCCTTACGAGATCCCGATGTGGTCGCCCATGGCCACCATGTCGGCAAGGAGCTTCGCGGCATCGTCCACGAGGTCCTGATGTCCCGATTCCTTCGCGGCGCGGAGGTTTTCCTCCGCACGCGCGACGAAACCTTTCGCGATCGCTGGCGTCACCTCGGAGACATGCAGCGCCTCCTCGGCCAGAAGCGTCGTGCCCGCGGCCGAGATTTCGGCAAAACCGCCGGTGACGGCATAGTCGTCATTTCCGCCATCCGCCTTGACGATCCGGAGGATGCCGGGACGCAGCGTGGTGATCAGCGGCGCGTGGCCGGGCATCGCGGTCAGGTCGCCGTCGGCGCCCGGAATGCGGACCTCGCGCGCCTGGACGGAGGCGAGCCGCCGTTCAGGGCTGACGAGGTCGAACTGCATCGTATCGGCCATCTCGCCCCCCCTACGCCGCTTCCGCGGCCAGACGCTGCGCCTTGGCTTTCACTTCCTCGATGTCGCCGACCATGTAGAAGGCGGCTTCCGGGAGGTGGTCGTATTCGCCGGCGACCACCGCCTTGAACGAGGCGATGGTCTTTTCGAGAGGCACCTGGACGCCGTCCGAACCGGTGAAGACCTTGGCAACGTCGAAGGGCTGGCTGAGGAAGCGCTGGATCTTCCGGGCGCGGGCCACGGTCAGCTTGTCCTCTTCGCTGAGTTCGTCCATGCCGAGGATGGCGATAATGTCCTGCAGCGATTTGTAGCGCTGGAGAATCCCCTGCACGTCGCGGGCGACCTGGTAGTGTTCCTCGCCCACGACCGAGGGATCGAGGATCCGCGAGGTCGAGTCGAGCGGGTCCACCGCGGGGTAGATGCCAAGCTCCGAGATTGCGCGCGACAGAACCGTGGTGGCGTCGAGGTGGGCGAAGGAGGTCGCCGGCGCCGGGTCGGTCAGGTCGTCGGCCGGAACGTAGATGGCCTGCACCGAGGTGATCGAGCCCGCCTTGGTCGAGGTGATCCGCTCCTGCAGCGCGCCCATGTCGGTGGCGAGCGTGGGCTGGTAGCCCACGGCCGACGGGATACGGCCGAGAAGGGCCGACACTTCCGAACCCGCCTGGGTGAAGCGGAAGATGTTGTCGACGAAGAACAGAACGTCGGTGCCGGACTGGTCGCGGAACTGCTCGGCAAGCGTGAGGCCGGTCAGCGCGACGCGGGCGCGGGCCCCCGGGGGCTCGTTCATCTGGCCGTAGACGAGGGCCACCTGGGATTTCTCGAGGTCGTCGGGCTTGATGACGCCGGATTCGATCATCTCGTGGTAGAGGTCGTTCCCTTCACGGGTCCGCTCACCCACGCCGGCGAACACGGAGAAGCCCGAGTGCACCTTGGCGATGTTGTTGATGAGTTCCATGATGAGAACGGTCTTGCCCACGCCGGCGCCGCCGAAGAGGCCGATCTTGCCGCCCTTGGAATAGGGCGCGAGCAGGTCGATGACCTTGATGCCGGTGACGAGGATTTCCGACGAGGTCGCCTGTTCGGCGAAGGTCGGAGCCGGCTGGTGGATGGCACGCGCCTCCTTCTTCGCAACGGGGCCCTTCTCGTCCACCGGCTCACCGATGACGTTCAGGATGCGGCCGAGGGTGGAGTTGCCGACGGGCACGGTGATCGGGCCGCCGGTGTCGGTCACCTTCTCGCCGCGGACGAGACCCTCGGTCGCATCCATGGCGATGGTGCGGACGGTGTTCTCGCCGAGGTGCTGGGCAACTTCAAGGACCAGACGCTTGCCGTTGTTCAGGGTTTCGAGCGCGTTCAGAATCGCCGGAAGTTGTTCGTCGAACTGCACGTCCACGACGGCGCCGATGACCTGGGTCACGCGGCCCGTGGCGGCGGCAGCTTTCGGTGCTTTTGCCATGTGATTTCTCCGGTTCTACTCAGAGCGCCTCGGCGCCCGAAATGATTTCGATGAGTTCCTTGGTGATCGCGGCCTGGCGCGAGCGGTTGTAGACGATCGTCAGCCTGTCGATCATGTCGCCCGCGTTGCGCGTCGCGTTGTCCATCGCGCTCATCCGCGCGCCCTGTTCGGACGCACCGTTTTCCAGCAGCGCCGTGAAGATCTGGGTCGCCACGCCGCGCGGCAGGAGGTCGGCCAGGATGCCTTCCTCCGACGGCTCGTAGTCATAGAGCGCCGAAGCGCCCTCGGCCCCGCCCTCGAACGTCGCCGGAATGATCTGGCTCGCCGTCGGGACCTGGCTGATCACCGACTGGAAGCGGTTGAAGAAGATCGTCGCGACGTCGAACTCGCCGGCGTCGAAGCGCTTGATCAGATCGCGCGCGATCCCCTGGGCCACGTCGTAGCCCATCTTCTTCACCTCGGAGAGATCGACATGGCCGACGAAATGCTTGGCGTAGTCGCGCTTGAGCTGTTCGCGCCCCTTCTTGCCGACGGTCAGGATCTTCACCGTCTTGCCCATCCGCAGAAGCTCGGTCGCCCGGGCCCGTGCAAGCCGCACGATGGTGGAGTTGAAGCCGCCGCAGAGACCGCGCTCGGCCGTCATGACCACCAGAAGGTGGGTCTGGTCCGCGCCCGTCCCGGCGAGAAGCCGGGGCGCGCTGTCGGACCCGCCGACCGAGGCGGCAAGACCGGCCATGACCGCGTTCATCCGCTCCGCATAGGGGCGGGCGGCCTCGGCGGCTTCCTGGGCGCGGCGCAGCTTCGCCGCCGCGACCATCTGCATGGCCTTGGTGATCTTCCGCGTCGACTTGACGCTGGCGATCCTGTTCTTCAGGTCCTTAAGGCTGGGCATGTCCCTGTCCCCTCCCCCCGCTTACGCGAAGGTCTTGGCGAATTCGGCGATCGCAGCCCTGAGCTTGTCCTCGGCCTCGCCCTTGATCTTGGGGTCGTCCTTGGTGAGCCATTCGAGGATGTCCGTGCGGTTCGTGCGCAGGTGCTTCAGCAGCCCCGCCTCGAACCGGCCGACGTCCCTGACCGCGATGTTGTCGAGGAAGCCCTTGGTGCCGGCGAAGATGACGCAGACGATTTCCGCATTGGTCAACGGCGAGTACTGCGGTTGCTTCATCAGCTCCGTCAGGCGCGCGCCACGGTTCAGAAGCCGCTGCGTCGCCGCGTCGAGGTCGGAACCGAACTGCGCGAAGGCCGCCATCTCTCGGTACTGCGCCAGTTCCAGCTTCACCGGGCCGGCGACCGACTTCATCGCGTTGGTCTGGGCCGAGGAACCGACCCGCGACACCGACAGACCGGTGTTCACGGCCGGGCGGACGCCCTGGTAGAAGAGCTCGGTTTCAAGGAAGATCTGGCCGTCGGTGATCGAGATCACGTTGGTCGGGATATAGGCCGACACGTCGCCTGCCTGCGTCTCGATGATCGGCAGCGCCGTCAGCGACCCCGCGCCGTTATCCTTGTTCAGCTTCGCGGACCGCTCCAGTAGGCGGCTGTGCAGGTAGAAGACGTCGCCCGGATAGGCTTCGCGCCCCGGCGGACGGCGCAGCAGCAGCGACATCTGGCGGTAGGCGACGGCCTGCTTCGAAAGGTCGTCGTAGATCATCAGCGCGTGGCGGCCGTTGTCGCGGAAGAACTCGCCCATCGCGGTCGCAGAATAGGGCGCGAGGAACTGCATCGGCGCCGGATCGGACGCGGTCGCGGCGACGACGATGGAGTAGGCGAGCGCACCGGTCTCTTCCAGCTTCTTCACGAGCTGGGCAACGGTAGAACGCTTCTGCCCCACGGCGACGTAGATGCAGTAGAGCTTCTTGCTCTCGTCCGCGCCGGCGGCCTCGTTGTAGGACTTCTGGTTCAGGATCGTGTCGAGCGCGAGCGCGGTTTTGCCGGTCTGGCGGTCGCCGATGATCAGCTCGCGCTGGCCGCGGCCGATGGGGATCATGGCGTCCACCGACTTCAGGCCCGTGGCCATCGGCTCGTGCACCGATTTCCGCGGGATGATGCCGGGCGCCTTCACGTCGGCCACGGCGCGCCTCTTGGCGTTGATCGGACCCTTGCCGTCGATCGGGTTGCCGAGACCATCGACCACGCGCCCCAGAAGCTCGTCACCCACGGGCACGTCCACGATGGACTTGGTGCGCTTGACGGTGTCGCCTTCCTTGATGTCCTGGTCCGAGCCGAAGATCACGATACCGACGTTGTCGACCTCGAGGTTGAGCGCCATCCCGCGGATACCGCCGGGGAATTCGACCATCTCGCCGGCCTGGACGTTGTCGAGCCCATGCACGCGGGCAATCCCGTCACCGACCGACAGCACGCGGCCAACCTCGGCCACTTGCGCTTCCTGACCGAAGTTCTTGATCTGCTCCTTGAGGATCGCAGAGATCTCGGCTGCCTGGATTCCCATTATCCGACCTCTTTCATGACATTCTGCAACGAGGCGAGCTTCGAGCGGATCGAGGTGTCGATCATCTTCGAGCCGACCTTGACGATAAGTCCGCCGATGAGACTTTCATCCACGGTGGTGTTGAGCTTGACGGTCTTGCCGACCGTCTTCTTCAGCGATGCGGCGAGCTTTTCGGCCTGTGCCTTCGTCAGTTCGGCCGCCGCCGTCACCTCGGCGGTGACTTCGCCCTTCTCCTCGGCGATCATCTCGCCAAGCGCGGCGAGAAGCTGCGGCAGCACGAAGAGCCGGCGGTTCGCGGCCATCAGCGCGAGCGTGTTGGCGACGGTGGACGAGAGCCCCATCCTGACGGCGAGCGCCGACATGGCGCGTCCCTGCTCGTCGCGCGAGAAGACTGGCGAGGCGATGACCTCGCGGAGGTCGGCGCTGTCCTTCAGGGCCTGGGCCAGCGCAGCCACGTCGGCCTCCAGACCGGAAAGGCCCTTTGCCTCTTTCGCGAGTTCAAAAACGGCCGTGGCGTAGCGCCCGGCGATCCCTGCGGAAATCGAAGCTGGTTCGGACACGTCGACCCTTCCGATTGTTCTGTCCCCAAGCCCCCCGGTCCCGATCTTGCGGCCTGGTCGAAGGGCACCCGTGGCGTGCGCATGGGCGCCCGTCCGAGGTCGGCGCGGGTGTAGCAGAGCGGGCAATGCCTCGCAACCGCCTTGGTGAAACTATTGCACAGACGGATCTCCCGCATTTTCAGGGACTTCGGCGCTTTGTGCCGGAGAGTCGCACGCGGCTCGCCGGAAGTTTGGGCGATAACATTTACTACCGTTGCAAGAATCCCTCGCGCGGCATCGCGATTCACGCCGGCTCTGCGGTGGGTTTGGGCAGCGCTTCGAGCACGCGAAGCGGTTTTCGGACCGCCGCGGCGAGGCCCGGACGCTGCGGCGCATGGACATGTTTCGACACTTCGAGCATCAGGACACCCCCCGCGAGGACCGAGGAGACGCGGTGGCCGAACCGTTCCCACGCTGCCGCAGTCCTGAGCCAGAAGCGGCGCGACGAGGGCGGCACGAAGAGCGCCGAAATCTGGCGTTCGGCTGCGAAGGAATGGCCGCGAAGCTGCGCGTCAAGCTGGCTCATCGAATAGGGCCGGCCGAAGCCGAAGGGCGTGCGGTCCGACCGCGACCAGAGACCCGACCGGTTCGGCACGATGAAAAGGGCTCGCCCGCCGGGGCCGAGGACGCGCCAGCACTCGTCGAGGAGGGCCGCCGGGCTGTCCGAAGTCTCCAGCCCGTGCAGGACGATGAGCCGATCCACCATCCCGGTCTCGATCGGCCATTGGGTCTCCTCGCAGAGGACCGACACGTTGTCCATGCCGGCGGGCCAGGGCATCACGCCCTGCGGCCCGGGCATGAGCCCGATGACCCGCCGCGCGTCGGCAAGATAGGGGCGCAGCAAGGGCACCGCGAAGCCGAAGCCCGCGACCGTCTCGCCCTTCGCGGGCGGCCAGAGCGTGACGACCTGATCGCGGATCGCCTTCTGCGCCACGCGGCCGAGTTGCGTGCGGTAGTAGAAGTTCCGCAGGTCGAGAACGTCGAGATGCATTGCGCTGGGGCCGTCCTTCGGCAAAAGTCGGTCGTCAGCATACGGAAACGGACGCGAATTGCCATGCCGCTCGAACTCGTCACCGTCCCCTGCCTGAAGGACAACTACGCCTTCCTCGCACATGACGCGGCGACCGGGGCGACGGCAGTCGTCGATGTGCCCGAAGCCGCGCCGATCCTGAACGCTCTCGCCGAGCGCGACTGGAAGGCGAGCCACATCCTCATCACCCATCATCATGACGACCACATCGCCGGGCTGAAGGCGCTTGCGGCCGCCACGGGCGCGCGGGTGATCGGCGCCGCCGCCGACGCCCACCGCCTGCCGAAGCTCAACGAGGCCCTCCGCGAGGGCGACACGATCCGCATCGGCATGGACGAGGGAAAGGTGATCGACGTGTCGGGCCACACCGTCGGCCACGTCGCCTATCATTTTCCGGCCTCCGGGCTCGTCTTCACCGGCGACAGCCTGATGGCGCTCGGCTGCGGCCGGGTGTTCGAGGGGACGATGCCGCAGATGTGGGAAAGCCTGACGAAACTCGCGGTCCTGCCGCCTGACACTCTCGTCTGCTCGGGCCACGAATACACCCAGTCGAATGCCCGCTTCGCATTGACCGTGGAGCCGGACAATGCCGCGCTTCAGGCCCGCGCGGCGGCGGTCGCGGCGGCCCGGGCCGAGGGCCGGCCCACCGTCCCCTCGCGCCTGTCCGAGGAGCTTGCGACCAACCCCTTCCTGCGCGCGGGCCGTCCGGAGGTGAAGCGGGCGATGGCGATGGAGGCCGCGTCCGACGCCGCGGTCTTCGCCGCGATCCGGAGTGCCAAGGACCGGTTCTGAGCCCGTCCGCGGGGCCGGACCTTGACGGACGGCAGGGCGCACTCCATCTTTCCTCCCGTCGCGGGGGCATCGCGGTCCCCACTGGTTTCAACCATCCTCACGCCCGCAGCCGTAACGATCACATTTTGTGCCAAAGGCAGAGCCTTGGCCGAAATGCGCCAGAAAACACTTGAAGCTGCCCGATTTCCACCGAAGTTTAAAGGTATGAGGCGATGGTAGGCCTCGGGCCTCGTGCCCGACCTGCCGACAGGAAAGGAGCACGAAAGTGCCGTCATTCTCGAACACGCTCGAACAGGCCATCCACGCGGCGCTGGCGCTCGCCAATGCCCGGCGGCATGAACTCGCCACGCTCGAACACCTTCTCCTGGCCCTCACGGACGAACCTGATGCGGCCAAGGTCATGCGCGCCTGTTCGGTGGACATCGAGGAACTGAAGAAGACGCTTTCCGACTTCATCGACGACGACCTTTCCACCCTCGTCACCGATGTCGAGGGATCGGAGGCAGTGCCGACCGCCGCCTTCCAGCGCGTCATCCAGCGCGCCGCGATCCATGTCCAGTCCTCCGGACGGACCGAGGTCACCGGCGCCAACGTGCTCGTCGCGATCTTCGCCGAGCGCGAGTCGAATGCGGCCTATTTCCTGCAGGAACAGGACATGACCCGTTATGACGCCGTCAACTTCATCGCCCACGGCGTCGCCAAGGATCCCTCCTTCGGCGAGACCCGGCCCGTCACGGGCGCGCAGGAGCAGGAAGAGCACGGCGCGACCGAGGCGCAGGGCGAGGCAAAGGAAAGCGCCCTGGCCAAGTACTGCGTCGATCTCAACCAGAAATCGAAGAAGGGCGACATCGACCCGCTCATCGGCCGCGAGGCCGAGATCGAGCGCTGCATCCAGGTGCTCTGCCGCCGGCGAAAGAACAACCCGCTCCTCGTGGGCGACCCCGGCGTGGGCAAGACCGCCATCGCCGAGGGGCTGGCGCTCAAGATCGTGCGGAAAGAGACGCCCGACATCCTGAAGGGTGCCACCATCTTCTCGCTCGACATGGGCGCGCTTCTCGCCGGCACCCGCTACCGCGGCGATTTCGAGGAGCGGCTGAAGGCCGTCGTGAAGGAACTGGAGGACCACCCCGACGCGATCCTCTTCATCGACGAGATCCATACCGTGATCGGCGCCGGCGCCACCTCGGGCGGCGCGATGGATGCATCCAACCTGCTGAAGCCCGCGCTGCAGGGTGGCAAGCTGCGCTGCATGGGATCCACCACCTACAAGGAATTCCGCCAGCACTTCGAAAAGGACCGCGCGCTCAGCCGCCGCTTCCAGAAGATCGACGTCAACGAGCCGACGGTCGAGGACACGGTGAAGATCCTGATGGGTCTCAAGCCCTATTTCGAGAAGCACCACGACCTGCACTACACCCGCGACGCGATCAAGTCGGCGGTGGAACTGTCGGCGCGCTACATCCACGACCGCAAGCTGCCGGACAAGGCCATCGACGTCATCGACGAGGCGGGTGCTGCCCAGCATCTCGTCGCGGAATCGAAGCGCCGCAAGACCATCGGTCCCAAGGAGATCGAGGCGGTCGTCGCCAAGATCGCCCGCATCCCGCCGAAGAACGTCTCCAAGGACGATGCCGAGGTGCTGAAGGACCTGGAGCGGACGCTGAAGCGCGTGGTCTTCGGCCAGGACGCCGCCATCACTGCGCTCTCATCCGCGATCAAGCTCGCGCGTGCCGGCCTGCGGGAGCCGGAAAAGCCGATCGGCAACTACCTCTTCGCCGGCCCCACGGGCGTCGGCAAGACCGAGGTGGCCAAGCAGCTTGCCGACAGCCTCGGCGTGGAGCTTCTGCGCTTCGACATGTCGGAATACATGGAGAAGCACGCAGTCAGCCGCCTGATCGGCGCGCCGCCTGGCTATGTCGGCTTCGACCAGGGCGGGATGCTGACGGACGGCGTGGACCAGCACCCGCATTGCGTGCTCCTGCTCGACGAGATCGAGAAGGCGCACCCGGATGTCTACAACATCCTTCTGCAGGTGATGGATCACGGCAAGCTGACCGATCATAACGGCCGGCAGGTCGATTTCCGCAACGTGATCCTCATCATGACGTCGAACGCAGGTGCTGCCGACATGGCCAGGGCTGCCTTCGGTTTCGGCCGCGAACGGCGCGAGGGCGAAGATACCGCCGCGATCGAGCGGACCTTCACGCCGGAGTTCCGCAACCGTCTGGACGCGGTCATCTCCTTCGCGCCCCTGTCTCGCGAGGTGATCCTGCAGGTGGTGGACAAGTTCGTCCTCCAGCTCGAGGCGCAATTGATGGACCGCCACGTCCATATCGAGCTTTCACCCGAAGCGGCCAACTGGCTGGCGGAGAAGGGCTACGACGACAAGATGGGCGCCCGCCCCCTGGGCCGCGTCATCCAGGAGCACATCAAGAAGCCCCTGGCGGAGGAGTTGCTGTTCGGCAAGCTCACCAAGGGCGGTGTGGTGCGGGTGCGCGTGAAGGACGACGCCATCGTCCTCGATGTCGAAGAGCCCTCACGCCCGCGCCTCACCGGCTCGAAGCCTCCGCTCCTGACGGCGGACTGAACCTGGCGCGACAATTGTGGAAACGGCGCCGCGGAGGCGCCGTCTTCGCGTTTCGGGGACCTCGCCCGCTGGCCTGGATCAGGGAAGGCTCCGCCCATCGGCCGGCGTGTCCTGGCTGAAAACGTTGACCCAGCCCGACGGCGCCCTCTGCCAGACGGATGAGACATACATCGCCTCGTCGTCGGTCCGCCCGGTGCGCCGAAAGTCGGCCCGATAGGCCAGAATGGCGTGATCGGCGCCGAGGGGCAGCAGGCGTGCATCGGACAGCCGGAAGCCGGTGACCGTCGGCCCGCCGGAAAGCTGCGCGGCATGTGCATCGCGCCCGGCGAACCCGTCCGGATAGACCCCAAGGAAGTCGGCCGCCAGCGCAGCCCGGTCGGCTTCCGCATCACCCGAAACCAATGCCTGCCACACGGCTGTCTCGCAGGCGATCAATTCGGCAAGAAGCGCGGCGGGCCTTGCCACGCTCATCGCTCCGTCAGCTTCAGTTCGATCCGCCGGTTCTGCGCCCGCGCCTCGGGCGTGTCGCCTTCCGCAACCGGGCGGTATTCGCCGAACCCTGTCGCGGCCATCCTTTCCGGCGGGAACCCGAGGTCGTCCTGCATGAAGCGCACGACCGACAGCGCGCGGGCCTGCGAAAGCTCCCAGTTGTCGCGGAACTGGCCGGCGCCCGACAGCGGCACGTCGTCGGTGTGCCCGTCCACCCGGATGATCCAGTCGATTTCCGGCGGGATCACTGCGGCAACTTCCTGAAGGGTTGCGGCCACCCCGGCGATCTGGCTCTGGCCTTCGGGCGAAAGCGTGGCCGAGCCCGGCTGGAACAGCACCTCGGAGGAAAAGACGAAGCGGTCGCCGACAACCCGCACGCCCTCTCGCCCCGCCAGAACCTCGGACAGCCTGCCGAAGAATTCCGACCGGTACCGGGCAAGCTCCTTCGTCTCTTCCTTCAGCGCCTTGGCCTCGGCCTCGAGGCGGATCCGCTCCGCCTCCTCCAGTGCCGCGCGGCGCTTCTCCTCGGCCGCGACGCGGGCAAGGGCGGAGTTGAGCTGGCTGCCGAGCGCCTCGATCTGCACCTTCGCGTCGGCATCCTTCGCGGCCGAGGCGTCGAGCAATTCCTGCAACGCGCCGAGCTGGCCGCGCAGGGCCGCGACCTGTTCGTTCAGGAGCGTCACCTTGCGCGCGGCCTCGGCCGAGACCGCCTGTTCCTCCGCCAGCCGGGTGTCCGCCGTGGCGAGAAGGGCCCGTTGCCGCTCCGCCTCGCCCAGCGCCTGCTTGGACCGGGCCTCGGCTGCCAGCTTGGCCGCGAGCGCGGCGGCGAGTTCCTCCTCGATCGCCTGGCGGTCGGCGTCGGTGGCCGTGCGCGCCGCCTCGGCCGCGGCTTTCGCGGCGGCAAGTTGCTCCGCGGTGGCCGTCTCGGCCAGCAGCGCCGCCGCGAGGCGGGTGTCGAGGTCCCTCCGCGCGGCCTCGGCGGCGGCGAGAAGCGTCAGCGTCTCCTCCGCCCGCTTCCGCTCGGACTCGAGCGCCAGCGTCATCGCCGTGAGTTCGTCCTCGGCCCCCTTCAGCCGCGCGCGCAGCGCCTCGGCGGCGGCGGCCTCGGCCAGCCGCTGGGCCTCCTTTGCATCGAGCGCGCTCTCGGCCGAGGCAAGCGCGGCGGCCCCGGCCTCGCCCCGCTTGCGGAGGTCCGCGACCAGCGCCTCCAGCGCCTCCCGCCGGGCGGCAGCGAGGCGCGCCGCCTCCGCCTGGGCGTCGATCTCCTCCCGCGCCCTGGCGACGGCGAGGTTCAGCGCCTCCTCAGCCGTCGCCAGCCGGTCGCGCTCGGCCCCCAGCGCTGCGGCTTCCCCGCGCGCCGCATCGCGTTCGGCGAGAAGCGATGCCACCTGCGCCTCGAAATCGGTGATCCGCGCCTCGGCCGCGCCAAGCTCGGCCGTGCGCGCGCTAAGGCTCGCACCGAGGTTGGCGATCAGCGCCGCCTGCCGCTCCGCCTCGGCCTCGGCGGCCGAAAGCCCGGCGGTGAGGTCCGCCGTGCGGCTCCGCTCCAGCCCGAGCGCGTCGGCCAGGTCGGCGACCTGTGCCCCGAGCGCCTCAAGCTCGCTGCCTTGAGTGTTGATCTGCTCGCGCAGGACATATTGCACGACCATGAAGATGGTCACGACGAAGGTCAGGACGAGGATCAGGGTCGACAGCGCATCGACATAGCCGGGCCAGATGTTCGTCGAGAACCGCTGCCCTCCCCTGCCCTGCGACAGCGCCATCTCAGCCCCTCCGCCCCTGCTCGGCGGCCCGGCCGAGTGCGCGGACCGCGCGCGTGAGTTCGGCGAGATCGCCTCGCAGGTCGGCCATGCTTTCCTGCCGCCCCGCCGCGACCTCTTCCAGGAGCTTCAGCATCTGCACGTCGATCGAGCGGAGCCGCATCCGGCTTTCGGCGTCGCCGCCGTCGATCCGCACGTCCTGGCTGTTCCTCTCGATCAGCGCCACGAGCCGGTCCTGCGCCTCGGCGATACGGGTAAGCTGGGCGTTCGATCCCGCCTCGCTCTCCAGCCGCCGGGTCAGCGCCTCCACCGCGCCCGCCACGCCTTCGAGCCGCTCGTTCACCGCCGCGCGGCCGGCGTCGGTGCGTTCGAGGATC
This sequence comes from Albidovulum sp., assembly GCF_041919395.1. NCBI lineage: Bacteria > Pseudomonadati > Pseudomonadota > Alphaproteobacteria > Rhodobacterales > Paracoccaceae > Albidovulum > Albidovulum sp. Next base: position 5,262 of record NZ_JAYRTX010000026.1, on the reverse strand, counting down.
GTCTGCAGCGTCTCCACCTGCCCCGCCATGTGATCGAGGATGCCCGCCACCGCCTCGCCGTCGAGGGTGCTGTCGCCATCGCCCCCTGCGAAGGACAGGCGCGTGAAGGAGGTCAGCCATTCCTCCAGTTCCCGGTAGAAGCGGTTCTGGCCGTGGCCGGCGAAAAGCTCCAGGAGCCCGACGACGAGCGAACCCGCCAGCCCGAGCAGCGAGGACGAAAAGGCCGTGCCCATGCCGCCAAGTTGCCGTTCCAGCCCGGTCATCAGCTTGTCGAAGACCTGGATGCCGCTTTCCCCCTCCTGCGGGGCGAGCGCGCGGATCGTGTCGACGACGGCCGGGACGGTGGTGGCGAGGCCGTAGAACGTGCCGAGAAGGCCGAGGAAGATCAGAAGGCTTGTCAGGTAGCGGGTGAAGTCGCGCGCCTCGTCGATCCGTGTGGCGACCGATTCGAGGATCGAGCGCGCCGAGGAAGACGAGATCTGTCCGCCCTTCGGCCCGCGCGAGCGCAGGAGTGCCGCGAGCGGCGCCAGAAGGCGCGGGGCGATCGTTATCTCGTGCCCCGGCCGATGGGCGGCAAATCCCTCGATCCAGCTGACCGACCGGATCAGCTGCGCGAGCTGCCAGAAACAGGTCAGCACGCCCAGCACGAAAACACCGAGGATCATTCCATTCAGCCAGGGGTTGGCCGCGAAGATGGAGAAGATCGGCCCGTAGGCGAACCAGCCCCCGACGCCCACCAGCGCCAGCGCGAGCAGCATCATCGCCACCTGCCGCACGGGCTGCGAGAATAAGGGCTCAGCCGCGCGTATCGCCTTGTCCATCAGCCTGCCATCCCGCCCCGATCTTGCGGCCAGAATAGGGGGAGGGGCGCGGGGTCACAAGCCGTCAGAGGCAAGCCGCCGCACCCGGTCCGAGAGCCAGTCGAGGTCGGCGTCGGCGATCCCGAGTTCGTTGAGGTGGGCGGCGGTGTTCCAGAGGTAGTCGCGGTTCGGCCCCCGCCCTCCGGCCGCCCCGGTGATGATCCGCGCCTGCTCCTCGAGCGCGAGGCCGCCACAATACTGCACGTGATCGGGGTCGATGACATAGGTCACGGCCTCCACCTGCCGGCCGTCGGCGAGGTCCACGCGAAGCACCTTCTCCAGATAGGCCGAGGAAATCAGCTCGCGTTCCCGCAGGGCGGCGAGGGTTTCGTCGGCGCGGAGGGCGCTCACCGCGAAGGCGACGCCGTGGCATTCGGAGCCCTCTGCCGCGTCGAGCGCGAGGACGAGCCCCGGCCTTTCGACCGTGCCGCGATAGTGGAAGGAGCGCATGCAGAACGACCGGTGCCAGCCCGGAAGCCGGGCAAGAACCCGCTTCTCCCAGACGAATCCGGGCTCCCACATGAGCGAGCCATAGCCGAAGACCCACAATCCGTTCATGCCCGCCTGCTGGTTTCCCGCCGTTCCGGCGTTATAAAGCGGATCGTGCCGTGCGAGGGAAGGCCCCATGCGTCTGATGCTCTGGATCATTGCGGGTCTGACCGCGCTCTACTGCGGCTACTGGGCGCTGGCCGCCCGCACGATCCGAACCGGGGCCGAGGCGACGCTGGTGGCGCTGCGGGCCGAGGGGCGGGGCGATGCCGAGGCCATCGAGGTCGGGGGTTTTCCGGCACGTTTCGACGTGACGCTGACCGGCCCGCAGGCCACGAGCCCGGACGGCGCGATCCGCTGGAGCGCCGGCGCGCTCAAGTTCTACGCGCTCTCCTATCGGCCGCAGCATGTGATTGCAGTCTTTCCTGCCGAACAGCAGGTCAGGTTCGGTGGCGAGACGGTGAATGTCGCCTCGGCCGAGCTGTCGGCGAGCGCCGTCTTCGGGCTCGCGCCGGAGCTTCCGCTCGACCACGCGCAGGCCGTCGGGACCGCGGTTTCCCTTGGCTCGGACGCTGGCTGGGCGCTTGCCGCCGAAAACCTGCGGGCCGCCATCCGCAGGGCGGAGACCGCGACGGCGCATGACATCGGCATCGAGATCGCGGGGATCACGCTTTCCGGTGTGCCGGCCCGGATCGTGACTTCGGGCGAGGTGCTGCCGGCCCGGGGCGAACGGTTCTATCTCGACGCGACGGTCGCGCTCGACCGGCCGCTCGATAGGGTCGCGGCGATCGAGGGCGTGCAGGTGCGTGCGGTCGATATCCGCAGCCTGGCGCTCGACTGGGGGCCTGCGGGCATGTCGGGGCGCGGGGAGGTCGCGCTTGATTCCGACGGCTTGCCCGAGGGACGCATCGAACTCTCGTTCCGGAACTGGCGCGCCGTGCTGCGGCTCGCCACCGCGCTCGGACTGGTCAGGGCCGAAACGGCCCCGACCGTCGAACGCGCGCTTGAAGGGCTCGCCACGCTCGGCGGAAATGCCGAGGTGCTGTCGCTGCCGCTGGTCTTCGCCGGCGGACGGATGAGTCTCGGCCCGGTGCCGCTCGGCCCCGCTCCGAGGCTCTGAAGGGTCAGCGGCAATAGGCGCCGCGGCCGCGGGCGGTGTCGAGATGGAAGTGATCGTTGTGGAACCGGTCGGAGCCGGGGCCGAGCACGGTGTTGAACGGACCGCAGGCCGCCTTCCGCGCCGAGGCGAGCGTCTTGCCCGCGGCCTTCGTGCCCCAGCCCTTGAGGACCGAGATCGACGTGCCGTCCGCCAGGATGATGGCCGAGACATCGACCGCCCGGCCGCGGCCGTGCTCGCTGATCTTCGCGCCCTTCTGGTTGTTGCGCGACCGGCAGGAATAGCTCGCCGCGATCTGCAGCGCGGCGACCCCGCCGCCCTTGCGGCCGACGGCAGGCTTCACGCCGCCTTCCACCCAGTCCTTGAGCGCGCGGGCCGTGGTGCAGTCGATGCTGGCGGGTTGAGTCAGCGCCACGCCTGCAATCGAGATCACGCTGACCCCGTCCTCGAGCCCGCAGCCCTTCACCTTGCCGAGGATCGGCGGGATCGCCTTGCCGACGATCGCCGGATCGCCGCAGATGCCGCCCTTGCGGCCGGTGACGGCGCCCGTGGACTGCGGCACGCGGAAGGCGGCCTGCACGATGACTTCGGGACCACCGGCAACCGGGAGCGCCCGTCCGGGCGCGACCGCCATCGTGCGAAGCGTGCGCGGACGCGCCTCGGGACGGGGCGACTGCGCCGCGGCTGACACCGCGCCGGCGGCCGCAGACATGGCCGCCGGACGCGCCATGGGCCGCAGCGGCGCCGGAGCGTCGGGAAGAAGGAGCGCGGCCACGGATACCGCCGCGCGCGTCACCTCCGGCGCTTCCGCCGCATCGGGACGGGGCGCAGGCCGTACCTGCACCGATATCGCAAGCGCCGCGGCGTCACTGCCGGGGCGCACCTTGGGGCGGGGGCTTTCGGCGATCGGGGCGGAAAGGGCAGCGCTGCCGATCAGGACGAGAGCGAGGGCGGGAACGACCCGGCCCCTCATGCGCCCGGCGCCTTGGTCCGGCCGAAGTCCGGCGCCGCGGTGTCCTGCCCCGCCTCGATGATGCCGCGGCGTATGGCCCGCGTGCGGGTGAAATAATCGTGAAGCATCTCTCCGTCCCCCATCCGGATCGCGCGCTGGAGCATGAAAAGCTCCTCGGTGAAGCGCCCGAGAATATCGAGCGTCGCCTCCCGGTTCGTCAAGAACACGTCGCGCCACATCGTGGGGTCGGAGGCGGCAATCCGCGTGAAGTCGCGGAAACCCGCCGCCGAATACTTGATGATCTCGCTTTCGGTCACCCGCCTGAGGTGATCGGCCACGCCCACCATCGTATAGGCGATGAGGTGCGGCGTGTGGCTGGTCACGGCAAGCACGAGGTCATGGTGGGCCGCATCCATCTCCTCGACGTTGGCGCCCATCCCCTGCCAGAGCGCGCGGAGCCGTGCGACGGCGGCAGGATCGGCCGCGCCCGGCGTGAGCAGGCACCAGCGGTTCTGAAAGAGCGTGGAGAAGCCGGACCGGGGTCCGGAATGTTCGGTCCCGGCAAGGGGGTGGCCGGGAATGAAGTGGACGCCCGGGGGCATGTGCGGCGCCACCGCCTCGATCACCGCCTGCTTCACCGAACCGACGTCGGTCACCGTCGCGCCCGGCTTCAGATGCGGCGCGATCCCGGCCGCGACCGCCCCCATAGCGCCGACCGGCACGGCAAGCACGACGAGGTCGGCGGCCTCCACCGCCTCGGCCGCGGTGGCAAAGACCGCGTCGCAGAAGCCGAGTTCGAGCGCAGCGGCGCGGGTCGCCTCGGTCTTGGCATGGCCGACGACGCTCCCCGCGAGCCCCGCCTCCTTCATCGCGTGGCCCATCGACGAGGCGATGAGGCCGAGCCCGATGAGGGCTACGCGGTCGTAGATCGGTCCGGTCATCTCTGCGCCTTGAACTGGCCGATGGCATGGGCGACCCGGCGGCAGGAAGCTTCGTCGCCGACGGTGATCCTCAGGCAATGCGGCAAGCCGTAGCCCGATACCCGCCGCACGATCAGGCCCTGGGACTGGAGAAGGGCGTCGCAGGCTGCGGCCTCGGCCTCGTCGGCGAAGCGGGCGAGGATGAAGTTCGCGGTCGATGTGTCGGAAGGCACGCCCTTCTCTGCCAGCGCCTCGGCCAGCCAGCCGCGCATCCGCGCGTTCTCGGCGCGGCAGCGGTCGACATGCTCCCGGTCGCGCACGGCGGCTTCGGCGGCTTCCATCTGCGCGGTCGAAAGGTTGAACGGCCCGCGGATGCGGTTCAGGACGTCGATGATCGCCTTCGGCCCGTAGCCCCAGCCGATCCTGAGCCCGCCAAGACCGTAGATCTTGGAGAAGGTCCGGGTCATGAACACGTTCGGCAGCCGCGTGGCAAGCTCGGCACCGCCGTCGTAGCCCTCGACGTATTCGGCATAGGCCCCGTCGAGGACGAGGATCGTCTGCGCCGGAAGCCCCCGTGCCAGCCGCTCGACCTCGGCCAGCCCGATCATCGTGCCGGTCGGGTTGTTGGGGTTGGCGAGAAAGACGAGCCGCGTAGCGGGGCCGCAGGCCGCCAGGATCGCATCCACATCTGTCGTCCGTTCGCGCTCCCTCACGGAGACCGGCGTCGCGCCCGTGGCCTGGGCATAGATGCGGTACATCAGGAACCCGTGCTCGGTGAACACGACCTCGTCTCCCGTCCCCGCATAGGCGTGGCAGAGAAGGCCGATGACCTCGTCCGAGCCGACGCCGCAGATGATCCGGGCGGGGTCGAGTCCGTGCACCTCGCCGATCGCCTGCCTCAGCCGCGCATGGTCGGTGGAGGGA
>NZ_JAYRTX010000025.1:0-34469 GCF_041919395.1 Albidovulum sp. | reverse complement strand
GTCCATCTGAATTGCCCGGAAATGTGATCCGACGGCGCGTCTCCTGCGTTTCAGGGGCAGCGGAGCAGGAGCGCGTGTCATGCGGGTACTGGTGATCGGCAGCAGCGGCGGGATCGGAGCGGCGCTCGGCGCCGCTTATGCGGCGCGCGGGGCCAAGGTTAGGGGAGTGTCGCGGCGCGACGATGGCCTCGACCTCACCGACGAGGCCAGCATCGAACGAACGCTCGACGCGCTCGAAGGTCCCTTCGACCGCATCTTCGTGGCGACCGGGGCGCTCGAGCTTCAGGATGCCCCGCCGGAGAAGAGCCTTCGTGCGCTCTCGGCCGAAGCCATGGCGGGGCAGTTCACGCTGAACGCGGCGGGGCCCGCCCTCGTCCTCAAGCACGCCCTCCGCCTCATGCCGCGCGATGCCGACTGCCGCTTCGCCGCGCTCTCGGCCCGCGTCGGCTCCATCGGCGACAACCGGCTCGGCGGCTGGTACAGCTACCGGGCCGCCAAGGCGGCGTTGAACCAGCTTCTGCGCACGGCCGCGGTCGAGATTTCCCGGACACATCCCCGTGCCGTGATCGCTGCGCTCCATCCCGGTCACGTGGCCACGCCACTGTCGCTGAAATACGGCGGTGCGCTGCCGTCCGATCCGCCTTCGGTCGCGGCTGCCCGGCTTGTCGACGTCCTCGATTCTCTCGACCCTGCAGACAGTGGCGGATTCTTCGACTATGCCGGAAAGCCGATCCCTTGGTGAGGCCGCGTCGCGTCCTCGTCCTCGGTGACCCCGCCAAGACCCAGTGCAGGCCCGGGGGCCTGTTCCTTCACAGCGCCATGCTGGCATTTTCCCGAACGCCACTGCGTGCGCCTCGGCGCCCATCCCCGCATGGCGGTGATCTGGCGCGGCTGGCAGAAGCGGCACGAGGCGGAGCAGACCGCGATCCTGAGGGGGGCCGAAACGGTCCTCACGCGGCGCGACGCGGGCGAGAGGCCGTGAGCGCGAAGGGCCGGCTGTTCCCGGCCCTTCGCAGCCGCGTCAGTTCCGCGAGCGGTCGACCATCTTGCCCTTGGAGATCCAGGGCATCATGGCGCGCAGCTTTTCGCCCACCTTCTCGATCTGGTGTTCGTCGTTCAGGCGGCGCGTGGCCTTGAAGAACGGCTGGCCGACGGCGTTTTCCTGCATGAAGTCGCGCACGAACTTGCCGGTCTGGATGTCGCGCAGGACCGCCTTCATCCGCGCCTTGGTCTCGTCATAGGGCAGGATGCGCGGGCCCGAGACATACTCGCCATATTCGGCGGTGTTGGAGATCGAGTAGTTCATGTTGGCGATGCCGCCCTCGTAGATCAGGTCGACGATCAGCTTCACCTCGTGCAGGCACTCGAAATAGGCCATTTCGGGTTCGTAGCCGGCTTCGACCAGCGTCTCGAAGCCCATGCGGATCAGCTCGACGAGGCCGCCGCAGAGCACCGCCTGCTCGCCGAAGAGGTCGGTCTCGCATTCCTGGCGGAAGTTGGTCTCGATGATGCCCGACCGGCCGCCGCCGATGGCCGAGCAGTAGGAGAGGCCAAGCTCCATCGCCTTGCCCGAGGCATCCTGATGGACCGCGACAAGGCAGGGCACGCCGCCGCCCTTGACGTATTCGCCGCGCACCGTGTGGCCGGGGCCTTTCGGCGCCATCATGATGACATCGACGCCGGGCTTCGGCTCGATCAGCCCGAAATGGACGTTGAGACCGTGGGCGAAGGCGATCGCCGCGCCTTCCCTCAGGTTGTCATGGACATATTTCCTGTAGGTCGCGGCCTGCAGCTCGTCCGGCATGGTGAACATGATCAGGTCGCACCATTTCGCGGCTTCGGCGATGCCCATGACCTTGAGGCCCTCCTTCTCGCACTTCGCCGCCGAGGGGGAGCCTTCGCGGAGCGCGATGACGACGTTCTTGGCGCCGGAATCGCGCAGGTTCAGCGCGTGGGCATGGCCCTGGCTGCCATAGCCGAGAATGGCGACCTTCTTGTCCTTGATGAGGTTGATGTCGCAGTCGCGATCGTAATAGACGCGCATGGCGTGGTCCTTTCTCCGTTGCTGGCGGCAGCATAGAGACAGGGCGGGGATTTCCGGCGCAAAGTTTGACGAAACCTGGACGATATGCGAAAAGCCATTCGCGAAATAGGTCATTTCCATAATTTTCATGCATATCGACGACACCGACCGACGCATCCTCCGCCAGCTTCTGGCCGATCCCGGCCTTGCGACCGCCGAACTGGCCGAGCGGGCCGGCGTGACCGCCGCGACCTGCTGGCGGCGGCTCGAACGGCTGGCCGAGGCCGGCATCCTGAAAGGGCAGCACGCCGTGATCGACTGGCGGCGCCTGGGCTGGGCGGTGGAAGTCTCGCTTCGCTTCACCCTCGACAAGACCGATCCGCGCGCCTTCGACGAGTTCCTTGCCGCCGCCCGTGACGTGCCCGAGGTGATCGAGATCCAGACCTTCCTCGGCCGCGTGGACGTGCGGCTGAACGTGATCGCCCGCGACATGGGGCACTACCAGCACATCTACCGCGACCGCATCCTGACCCTGCCGCATATTGCCGACATCGAAAGCCTGATGCTCGTCTCCACGATCAAGGACACCGGGAGCCTGCCGCTGTGATCGACCTCGACGATACCGACCGCGCCATCCTGCGCGCCCTCGTGGCCGACGCCACGAGAAGCGCGGGTGCCATCGGCCGCGCGCTGGGGCTGTCGCAGCCCGCCGCCTGGCGCCGCATCCGGCGGCTCGAGGAGGCGGGCATCCTCGCCAGCCGGCGTGTCGACCTCGATGCCGAAAAGCTCGGCTTCGACGTTACCGTCTTTCTTGGCGTCAAGCTCGCCACCAAGGGCCGCGTCGGGCTCGAGGATTTCGAGCGTGCCGTCACCGCGATCCCCGAGGTGCAGGTCGTCCAGCATGTCCTTGGCCTTTACGATTACCGGCTTCGCGTGACCGCGCGCGACCTTGCCGATTTCGAGCGTGTCCTCCGTCGCCGGATCATGACCCTGCCCGGCATCGGCAATGTCGAGGCCAATGTCCTTCTCGGCGAGGAACGCCGCCCCGGCCCGCTCGGCTGACCCCGATGCGCTTCGGCTTTGCCTCCGGGCCGGGGCTGCGCTACTCCGGTTGCAACGGTACAGGAGGATTCCATGCCAGCACTTCTTCCCACAATCGACCCGGACGGGCTCGAGGAATTCTCGGTCGTATTCACCGACCGCTCGCTCAATCACATGAGCGCGGCCTTCCAGCAGGTGATGCGCGACATCGCGGCGACCCTGCGCGAGGTCTACCATGCCGAAGCCGTCGCCCTTGTTCCCGGCGGCGGCACCTTTGCAATGGAGGCGGTGGCGCGCCAGTTCGGTGGCGGGGCAAGGGCGCTGATCGTGCGCAACGGCTGGTTCTCCTACCGCTGGAGCCAGATTTTCGAGGCCGGCGGCTTCGCGGGCGAGACCTTCGTCGAGATGGCGCGGCGGACGGGCAATGCCGCCGACGCCGCCTTCGCGCCCGCGCCGATCGAGGGGGTGGCGGCGAAGATCGCAGAGGTGAAGCCCGATCTCGTCTTCGCGCCCCATGTCGAAACCGCGTCGGGGATGATCCTGCCCGACGATTATCTCAAGGCGCTGGCCAAGGCGGCGCACGAAGCCGGCGCGCTCTTCGTGCTGGACTGCATCGCGAGCGGTTGCGTCTGGGTGGACATGAAGGAAATCGGCGTCGATGTCCTGATCTCCGCGCCGCAAAAGGGCTGGTCGGCCTCGCCCTCGGCGGGGCTTGTCATGTTCTCGCAGGCGGCGCTTGACCGGATGGAGGGCACGACCTCGTCGAGCTTCGCGCTGGACCTGAAGAAATGGCGCCAGATCATGGCGGCCTATGAGGCAGGCGGTCACGCCTATCACGCGACCATGCCGACGGATGCGCTTCGGGCCTTCCGCGACACGATGGTCGAGACGAGGGATTACGGGTTCGAGCGTCTGCGCGAGGCACAGTGGAAGCTCGGCAACGCGGTGCGGGCGGAACTTGCCTCGCGCGGCATCCGGTCGGTCGCGGCCGAGGGCTTCGGCGCGCCGGGCGTGGTCGTCAGCTTCACCGACGATCCGGACATCCAGAACGGCAGGAAGTTTCTGGCAAAGGGGATCCAGATCGCCGCCGGTGTGCCGCTGCAGGTGGGCGAGGGCGAGGCGTATCGCAGCTTCCGCCTCGGCCTTTTCGGGCTCGACAAGCTCTACGACGTGGACGGCACCGTGGCGCGGGTCAAGCGGGCGCTCGACGCAGCACTTGGCTGATCAGCGCATCCCGAGCCCGGCCTTCATCAGCGTGGCGCGCACCGGTTTCAGCGAGTAGAGCGCATTGAGCGCCCCCGCCCGCAGGTCGCGGAGCGGCTGTGCCGACAGCATCGACGCGCGGTTGAGAAGGTCGATGCCCGTCACCCGCGCCTTCACCTCGGGCCAGCGGCGGCGGTTGTAGGCGGTGAGCATGGCGCGGTCGCCGAGACGGTCGGGCGATGCCTTGGCAAGCTCGAGCAGGCAGGCAAGATCGGCGAGCGACATGTTCAGGCCCTGCGCCCCGATCGGCGGCACGACATGCGCCGCCTCGGCCAGAAGTGCTGTCCGCTCGCCGTCGAAGCGGTCGGCGATTTGGGCGATGATCGGCCAGACCGACCGCGGCGTGACAAGGGTCAGGGGGCCGAAGATGCCCGCGGAACGGGCGAACATTTCCCGTTCGAACTCCGGTACCGGAAGGCTCGAGAGTCGCACGGCCTCGGGCCCCCGTTCCATCCACACCACGGCCGAGGAGGGCAAGCCCTGCCGATCGGGCAGCGGCACCAGCGTGAAGGGCCCCCCTGAGCGGTGGATCTCGGTCGAGACGTTGTCGTGCGGGATCGGGTGCGTGACGGCGAAGGCCAGCGCCTTCTGGCCGTAGCGGATGGTCCTGACGCCGATGCCCACGGCCTCGCGCACAGGGCTCGCCCGTCCGTCGGCAGCGACGAGGAGCCGGGCCGAGACCTGGCCGCCGTCCGAAAGCGTCACGCGCGCCTCGCCCGCGCGGGTGAAGACCGCCCGCGTACCGATGCCCGGGCGGAACGCTACATTCGGCAGAAGGCCGAGCCGCGCCACCGTCTCGCGCCGCAGGAGCCAGTTCGGGAAGTTCCAGCCAAAGGGCTCGTCGCCGATCTCGGCCGCGTCGAAATCCTTGACGATGCGGGGTTCGGGCCGATCGCCCCCGGCATCGACGATCCGCATGATCCTGAGCGCCGCGCCATGGGGGGCGATACGGTCCCAGAGCCCGGCCGCCTCCAGCACCCGACGCGAGGGTTGCAGAAAGGCGGTCGTGCGCAGGTCGGCGCCCGTCCCGGCTTCTTCCGTGACCGGGGGGGCGGGATCGACGCAGATCACCCGGAACCCGGCCGAGCCGAAGGCCGCGGCTGCGGTAAGCCCGGCGACGCCGCCGCCCGAAATCAGGATGTCCGTCGTTTCGATCATGGCCCCTCCGGCTTTTTCGCGACACTATCGCCCGGCCGGGGTGGGCTGCAACCGCGAGGGCGCCGCCGGCGCTACTTGCCGACCGAGATGAGGATCAGCAGCGCAAAGCAGACCGGCACCGCGGCCAGCGCAACCATCGTCAGGGCGACCAGCCCCCAGGTCTTCACCGCGAGGACGAGCAGGGTGACGAGGATGACGAGGAAATAGAGCAGGTTGTCACGGGTTCCGTGGACGAGATCGCGGGCAATCCAGCCGAAGAGGGGGATCGAATAGTACCAGGGCAGGCGCGGCGCCTCGGGGCGTGTGGTCATGGGTGTCTCCTGTTCGCTCGCCCGCAGATGGGGTCGGCGCACCCGGGGCGCAACCGGTCGGAATGCCGCAGGGGTGGGGGGCGACCGCGGTGCGGGGAGGGGGGCAGCCTGCTTCAGCGCAGCCGGGCGAGGAAGCCGGCGAGGTCGTCGGTGTGGTGGTGGATATGCGGCGCCGGCTCGGGCGCCGGGGCGACATGGACGGTGCGCATCCCCATCGCGTGCGGCGCGGCGAGGTTGCGCGGATCGTCCTCGAACATCGCCGCGCGGACGGCGTCGATCCCGGCGGAGGCGAAGACCGTCTCGAAGGCCCGCCGCTCGGGTTTGGGGCGGAAGCCTGCGTGCTCCACCCCGAAGACCGCGTCGAAGACGCCTGCAAGCCCGCGCGCGTCAAGCACGCGGGCGGCGTATGGCGCCGAGCCGTTCGTGTAGACGACACGCCGGCCGGGGAGCGCGCCGATGGCTTGGGCGAGCGCGGGGTCGGGCACGAGGTGATCGAGCGCGATGTCGTGCACGTCTTCCAGATAGGGCACCGGGTCCAGACCGTGTTCGTGCATGAGCCCGGCGAGCGTTGTGCCGTAGAGCCGCCAGTAGTCGGCGCGGAGCCGGTCGGCCTCCTCGCGCGGGACGCCAAGCGACTGCATGACGTAGGCCGTCATGCGTGCCTCGATCTGGTCGAAGAGTCGCGCGGCGGGAGGGTAGAGCGTGTTGTCGAGATCGAAGACCCAGGTCTCGACATGGGCGAAGGCGGCGGTGGGAGAAGGACGTCCGTGCATGGTGCCTGACTACACCCGGCCGCCCGGCGGAGCAATCGACCGCCTTGCCATCGCCGGACGCGCCGCCTAGGCTCTCGCGCCGCCGGTCGGCGCGGGGGGCGGGAAGGGATTAAGATGCAGAAGGATGCCTACACGCTCATCCTCGAAGCGATCGACCAGGGGATTTACCGCCCCGGCGACCGACTGGTCGAGGCGGAACTGGCCGAGCGGTTCGGCGTGTCGCGCACGCCGGTGCGCGAAGCGCTGCAACGGCTCGAGACGCAGTCGATGCTGACGCGCGACGGCCGGTCGATGATTGTCGCATCGCTCGACCACAACCAGCTTGCCGAGCTTTACGTCGTGCGCGCCGAACTTGAGGGCCTCGCGGCGCGGCTCGCGGCAAAGCATGCGACGCCCGAGGAAATCCGGGTGCTGAGCGAGATGGTGGAGGCCGACCGGACGATCGTCGATGACCCGGCCGAGCTTTCCCGCGCCAACCGCAGGTTCCACAAGCAGATACACCTCGCCTCGCACAACCGCTACCTCGTCCAGCAACTCGACCTCGTGCACCGCTCGATGGCGCTGCTCGCCTCTACCTCGCTGGCCGCCGAGGGTCGCGGGGAGGCGGCGCTGGCCGAACACGCGGACCTCGTGCGGGCGATCGCGGCGGGCGACGGCGAGGCCGCGCAGGCCGCGCTCAGGGCGCATATCTCAAAAGCCTTCGAAACGCGGCTGAAACTCGATGCCGGGACGGTCAAGGGCAAGGCCGGCGATCGTTGAACCGAGGACGTAGGGCGCACGCCGCGCCGCGCGGGCCGTCGCGGCGCCGGCATCGCGGTCGCTGACAAGGGTCAGGAGCGGGGGATAAACCAGCCGCGCCGGGCGGGTTTGCGCCGCTCCCTCATTGTCGCGCAGCCTGGCCGGCGCAGAGAGGTGGAGCCGTGCCGGCCGGGATGCGGGTGCCGGGACGGGCACGACCGGGCCGGCCGGGGTCGCGGGCACATGGACCGGGTCGGCGAGCACGAGGACCGGCAGAAGCTCAGCCTGACCGGCACGGGCCTCGACCACGCCATGCGCCGTCTTGTCCCAGTAGAAGGGCCTCGTCACGCATTCCGCGAGCGCCTTCCAGGCCGAAAGCGAGGCGAGCGGCAGATAGAAATGCAGGCTCGGCACCCATTTCATCAGGTGCCGGTGCCCCGGCCCTCGCGTGGCCCAGAGCCCGACGGCGACATTCACGGCCTCTGCCGCGACGAAGAGCGTGGCGAGCGCCGCGAGCACGGCCGGGGGAAGCGTCCGGGCAACCGGGTGCGGAAGGCCGAAGGCCAGCACCCAGAACGTCCAGAGCACCGGCGCGAGAAGCGACTGGCTGACCGACCCCAGAAGCAGGACCTGAATGCCGAGGAACCGCTTCGGTCCGAGCTCGCGCCAGAGCCGGACAGGATCGCGCATGTGGCTGGCCCAGGTCATGGCGAAACCCTTTTGCCAGCGCGATCTTTGCTTCATCCAGGCGACAGGGCGGGAGTTCGGCTCCTCCTCGGTCACCGTGTCGATGAGCTCGGTCCGGTACCCGTGGCGCGCGAGACGCAGGCCGAGGTCGGCATCCTCGGTGACATTGTGCGCGTCCCAGCCGCCCAGGTCCTCGATCGCCTTGCGCCGGAAAAAGAGCGTGGTGCCGCCCAGCGGCACGACGAGGCCGAGCCGGGCGAGGCCGGGCAGCATGGCGCGGAACCAGACCGCGTATTCGATCGCGAAGCAGCGCGTGATCCAGTTGTGGCGCGCGTTGTAAAAGTCGAGGATGCCCTGAAGACAGACGACCTCGGCCGGCGCGGCCGCGAAGCGGCGGACGACGGCATGAATCTGCCCGGGGTCCGGCGCGTCCTCGGCATCCCAGATGCCGACGATGGTACCGCGGCAGAAGTCGAGCGCGAAGTTCAGCGCGCGCGGTTTGGTCCGGATCGGCCCGCGCGGCACGATGACGACCCGCATCCAGCGCGGAAGCACCCGGCGCGCCAAGGCCCCTTGCGTCGCCAGGTCGTCCTCCTCCACCACGAGCAGGACGTCGAGCAATTCCTTGGGGTAGTCGATCCGGCCGATGCGGCGGATGAGGCGCGGGGCAATGTCGTCCTCGCGGAAGAGCGGCACCATCACCGAGACGACGGGAAGCCGTGCCGGCAAGGGAAGCGGCGGCCGGCCGACCGCAGCCTCGCGCCGCCGCCCCCGGACCACGGCCACAGCCGCGATTGCCTTCAACCCGGCGAAGGCCGCAAGCGTCAGGACCGCAGAGGCGGAGAAGAGCCCGAGCACGAGCGCCGGCGCCGCGAAGAGCCCGGCAAGGATCAGCCCGGCCGCCACGGCGACCACGACCTTCGCGCGCGCCGGGTCCAGCGTGCGGCAGCTTTCCGCGGCCGGGACCCGAACCTCGGCCTTGCGGACGAGCGCCGTCTGGCGCGTGGTGACCAGCGCGGCATGGACGTCGCGTTCCGGTGCGAGCGCCATCATCACCGGGCCGAACCCCGGCGGCAGGAGGCCGCGGACCCGTGCGAAGTCTTCCGGCCGCGCGGTCGCGATCACCGTTGCGCCGCCGATCCGTCTCCAGGGCAGGAGCCCGTGGGCAAGGCAGAACTCCGGCCCGAGCCTGTCGATGAGCCTTGCGTCCGGCGCCTCGGCCAAGAGGTCCACCGTCCTCGCGCCCCACTGGAGTGCGAGTGCTGCCATGAGGTCGACCTCGCTCACCCAGCCGTGGGTCAGGAGGATGTCGCCGATCCGCGCCTCCTCCCGGTCGCGAAGCGCAAGCGCCTTCAGCATGTTGCCGGGCTCCACCGCCTTCATGTCGATGAGGATCTGGCCGAGCGGCTTGCGCGTGTTCGCGCCCCTGCGGGAGACGGCGCGCGGGCCGAAGACCGGCAGCGTCGCCATGGCGCGGGGCGCGGCATCGGTCGACACGAGGCGGAGATGCGGTGCGGGGGGCGTCATGGCGGCCTGGATGGGAAGCGCTGGCCCGAGCCTCCGTCCGCAGGGTTAACGCCGGGTTAACGAACTCCGGCGAAGTCGCGGAAAAAGCGCGGCATTCCGGCTTCGCGCCGGACCCATCGACGGAGCCTGGCGATCAGCCCGCGCGCCGCGCGCGCATCGCCTCGGCGAAGCGCTCGAAGAGATAGAAGCTGTCCTGGGGCCCCGGGCTCGCCTCGGGGTGGTACTGGACGGAAAAGACCGGAGCACCCTCCACCCTGATGCCGCAGTTCGACCCGTCGAAGAGCGAGACATGCGTCTCCTTCACGCCGGCCGGCAGGGTCTGGCTGTCCACGGTGAAGCCGTGGTTCATCGAGGTGATCTCCACCTTCCCGGTTTCCAGATCCTTCACGGGGTGATTGGCGCCGTGGTGACCGTGGTTCATCTTGATCGTCTTCGCGCCAAGCGCCAGCGCGAGCATCTGGTGGCCAAGGCAGATGCCGAAGACGGGCAGGCCCTTCGCCATCACGCCCCGGATCATTGGCACGGCATACTCCCCGGTCGCCGCCGGATCGCCGGGGCCGTTGGAGAGGAAGACGCCCTCGGGCTCGTGCGCCAGCACCTCCTCGGCCGTCGCGGTGGCGGGCAGGACGGTGACGTCGCAGCCGACAGAGGCGAGGCAGCGCAGGATGTTGCGCTTGGCGCCGTAGTCGAGCGCGACGACCTTGAAGCCTGCGCCGGTGCGCTTGCCGTAGCCCTTGGGCCAGGCCCAGCGGGTCTCGTCCCAGCGGTAGCTCTGGGCGCAGGTGACGTCCTTGGCCAGATCGAGCCCGACGAGCCCGGACCAGGCCCGCGCCCTGGCGACGAGGGCGCCGATGTCGAAATTGCCTTCCGGATCATGGGCGAGGGCCACATGCGGCGCGCCCTGCTGGCGGATGGCGCGGGTCAGCCGCCGCGTGTCGACGCCGCCGATGCCGATCCGGCCGCGCCGGGCGAGCCAGTCCACGAGCGGCTCGGCCGCGCGCCAGTTCGAGGGTTCGGTCGGGTCCCACTTCACCACGATACCCGCAGCGACGGGCTCGGCCGCCTCGTCGTCATCGGGCGTCACGCCGACGTTGCCGACATGGGGGAAGGTGAAGGTGACGACCTGCCCTGCATAGGACGGGTCGGTCATGATTTCCTGATAGCCGGTCATCGCAGTGTTGAAGACCAGTTCCGCCACGGTCTCGCCCGCCGCGCCGAAGCCCTTGCCGTAGAAGAGCGTTCCGTCGGCCAGAGCCAGGCAGGCCGTGGGTCTGTCCGAACGCATGGGGGTATTGGGCATGGCGACTCCCCGGGTCACAAATCCCGCGGAACCTAAGGGCACGGCCGGGGTTGGTCAAGAGGCAACGGGGCTTTTGGCTTACGCAACGATTTCAACGGGTTAGTCGAAGACGGGGCAGTTGTGCCCAGGCCCGCTTGCGGCTATGTTGGGTGCTTCGGAAGCTCAGGGGATGGAGACCCGATGGACATGCGCGAACGGATCGGCGCGGCGCTGAAGGATGCGATGAAATCCAAGGACGCCGCCCGGCTTTCGACCTTGCGGCTCATCAATGCCGCGATCAAGGACAAGGACATCGCCCTGAGGGGCGAGGGCGGCGACGCCACCGTGGGCGATGCCGAAGTGCTCGCCATTCTCGGCCGCATGGTGAAGCAGCGCCAGGAATCCGCCCGCGCCTACGAAGAGGGCGGGCGACTCGAACTGGCCGAGAAGGAACTGGCGGAGATCAAGGTGATCGAGGATTTCCTGCCGCGCCAGCTCGATGCCGAGGAAACCGGCGCGGCGATCCGGGCGGCCATCGCTGAGACCGGTGCGACGTCGATCCGTGACATGGGCAAGGTCATGGCGGCGCTGAAGGCGAAATACACCGGCCAGATGGATTTCGGCGCCGTGGGGCCGATGGTGAAGGACGCACTCGCCTGAGCACGGGCTGCGGCGGGTGCCCGGTGCGAGTGAGCAGGGCGAGTGAGCTGAGCGGGCGCACAGGTTCAGGGCACCGGGGTCCAGAGCACCTCGTCGAGCCGCGGCGCGCCGGTGGCGAGCATGACCAGCCGGTCGAAGCCGAGCGCGATGCCCGCGGCGGGCGGCACAAGCGCGAGCGCGTCGAGAAAGCCCTCGTCAAGGGGATAGCGCTCGCCGTAGCGGCGCGCCTTCTCCTCCATCTCGAGCGCGAAGCGCCGGCGCTGTTCCGCGGGGTCGGTCAGTTCGCCGAAGCCGTTGGCAAGCTCCACCCCGCAGGCATAAAGCTCGAACCGCTCCGCCACGCGCGGGTCGTCCGCCGCCGGGCGCGCCAGCGCGGCCTCGGCGGCGGGATAGCGGTCGAGCACGGTGGGCCTTCCGAGGCCGAGCCGGGGCTCCACGCGCTCCACCAGCACCCGCGCCAGCATGTCCGACCATGTGTCGTCGGCCGCGCGCCGGATCCCTTCCGCGTCGAGTGCGGCGCCAAGTGCTGCGGCGTCGGTCTCGCCCCGGGGGCCGATCGTCGCCATGAGGTCTATCCTCGCGTGCCGCGCGAAGGCCTCTGCGACCGACAGCCTTTCGGGCGGCGCGAAGGGGTCGCAGGTGCGGTCGCGGAAGCGCAGCACCTCCGCCCCGGCGCCCTGCGCGGCGAGCGCGAGGATTGCCTCGCAATCCTCGACCAGCACGGTGTAATCCTCGCCCGCGCGATACCATTCGAGCATGGTGAACTCGGGGCTGTGGAGCACCCCGCGTTCGCGGTTGCGCCAGACATGGGCAAAGGCCGCGATCCGTGTCTCGCCGGCGGCGAGGAGCTTCTTCATCGCGAACTCGGGGCTCGTATGCAGGTACATCCGCCGCGCCGAGCCATCGTTGCCGATGGCATCGGTGGCGAAGGCGTGAAGATGCACCTCGTTGCCGGGGCTGACGGCAAGTGCCGCCGGATCGACCTCGACGAAGCCCTCGCGGGCCAGCCAGCCGCGGATCGCCGTCTGGATACGGTTGCGCGCCAGAAGGAGTGGCCGCCGGTCGACATGGCGGTCGGGGGACCACCAGGGGCTCGGGGCAGGGCCGGGAAAGGGCGCTCTGGTCATCGCGTCGGCTTTCGTCTGGATATTTCGGTTGGGATGCGCTAGGCGCGGGGCGCCGGGGCCCGCGCGTGATAGCCATGCCGCGGCGGAACCGCAAGGAATGCCCCGAAGAATACCCGGAGAGGAACGCCCGTGAAAGTCATCGCCTCGAGCCTGCGCAAGGGCAATGTCGTCGAACTCGACGGCAAGCTCTATGTCGTCCTGACCGCCCAGAACTTCCACCCCGGCAAGGGCACGCCGGTCACGCAGGTGGACATGCGGCGCATCTCGGACGGGGTGAAGGTGTCGGAGCGGTGGCGCACTACCGAACAGGTGGAACGCGCCCATGTCGACGAGCGCGAATACGACTACCTCTACGAGGATGGCGAGGGATTCCACTTCATGGAACCCGTGAGCTACGAGCAGGTCACCGTCTCTCCCGATGTCGTGGGCGACGGCAGGGCCTTCCTGAAGGAGGGCACGCGCGTCCACCTCCAGGTCCACAACGGCGTCGCCATCGCGATCGAACTGCCGCAGAAAGTGACCGTCGAGATCACCGAGACCGAGCCGGTGGTGAAGGGGCAGACGGCGTCCTCGTCCTACAAGCCCGCCATGACCGACATCGGGCTGAGGGTGATGGTGCCGCCGCACATCGGCGCCGGCACCCGCATCATCGTGAACACCGAAGACCTGAGCTACGTCGAACGCGCCAAGGACTGATCGGGCCCGGCGGCCCAGGGGCCGCCCCGCCAAGCGGTCAAGCAACCCTGGCGGCGTCTCAGCGGAGCGCCGCGAGGGCGTCCCGCACCTCGTCCGCCAGCGCCACCCGCTCGGCCTCGCTGAGAAAGGCGCCGAGCTCCACCTCGCGACCCTCGCCCTTCAGCGTCAGGTATTGCGGCACCGTGCCTCCGGTCGGGTAGAGGCGCACGGCGACCCAGTAGGGATTTGCCTCCCACCTCTGCTCCGCCCCGTCGGGGGCGCGGCGTACCAGCGTCATGCGCCCGGGGGCGAGTGTCAGCACCTCGGTCAGCTCGCCGTCGCGCCAGCTCCGCGCGAGCGCCCACCAGATGCCCGCGACCGCCGCTGCGAGGAAGGGCAGGAGGCCCCAGAGAACCCGCGTGCCGAGGACCGCGAACAGGGGCGCCGAGATCAGGACAGCGGTGCCGCCGACGAACCAGACGAACCCGCGCGCCGAGAGCGAGCGGTAGGGCCAGAGCCGGAGCCGCCGTTCGGGGCCGTCATGGGGAAGCCATTCGTAGGGCATGGGCGGATACTACCGGAGCGGACGGGGAAGGGAACACGCCGGGACGCCAGAGCTCAGGAGTGACGCCCGAGATCGGCGAGGAAGCCGGCGAATGTGGCACGGCATCAGCCGGGGTCCTCCGCGCAGGAGCCGAGGTGGTCGGCGCCGGTCCAGAAGGTCGCGGTCGGGCCCCTGCCGGGCTGCCGAAAGCGCCCGGGAGGGGGCGATGGGCACGGTCCGGTCGCCCGAGCCATGGGCGACGAAGAGCGGTCCGGCAAATCGCGCGTAGACCTCGGCAACCTCGGCCTCGCCAATGGGCAGGCCGGTCATCCGGGGCAACAGGCGCCCGGCGACCCAGGCCAAAGGGCCGGGCAGGGGGCGGCCGCTCGCCTCTGCGGGATGTTCGATCGCCGCCCGGAAGCGGATCGCCCGGCTGTCGAGCGCGACTGCGGCCACCCGCGGAGCGAGGTCGCTTCGCGCCAGGAACTGACCGAGGATGGCGCCGCCCATGGACTCGGCCACCACGGGCACACCAGGGCCGTCCGGTCCCGGCGCGACCCGCGCGACCGCGGCCTCCAGATCGGGCCATTCGATGAGCCCGAAGGTGTGGCTCCCCTCGGGCGCGGACGGGGCACCGGCGTCATTGCGGTAGCTGATCAGCAATACCGACCAGCCGGCGGCGTGCAGCATCGATAGCTGCCGGTAGCCATCCTCGCGCGCCCCGGCGATGCCGTGGACATAGACGGCACGGCCAGCGTCTGCGTCGTCGCAAGCGCCGCGGCCCGCGGCCCGACGGTCAGGATTCCCGAGGCGGCCCGCGCGAGGAGATATTCCGTTATCGCCACATAACCCGTGACGGCGAGGAGGAGTACAAGGGCCAGACCGAGGACCCGCCGCATCTTCTCAGTCCCGCCGAAACGACGACGGCCCCGGATCGCTCCGGGGCCGTCCTCCATGTCATCCGTTCAGTGCGCGTGGCCGTGGTCCCAGTCGCTCCGCTTCGGGAGCGTCTCGAACGTGTGCTCCGGCGGCGGCGAGGGCAGGGTCCACTCCAGCGTGTCGGCGTAGGGGTTCCAGTAGTTCGCTTCGGTCACGCGCTTGCCGTAGCGCAGCGTGTAGAACACGATCCCGATGAAGAAGAGGAACGAGGCGAAGGACAGGAAGGCGCCCATCGACGAGACCCAGTTCCAGTAGGCGAAGGCTTCCGGATAGTCGATGTAGCGGCGCGGCATTCCCTGGCGGCCAAGGAAGTGCTGCGGGAAGAACGTGAGGTTTGCGCCGATGAACATCATCCAGAAGTGCAGCTTGCCCGCCCATTCCGGGTACTGGCGTCCGCTCATCTTGCCGATCCAGAAGTAGACGCCCGCGAAGATGGCGAAGACCGCGCCGAGCGACATGACGTAGTGGAAGTGCGCCACGACATAGTAGGTGTCGTGATAGACCCGGTCCACCGGCGCCTGGGAGAGCACGACGCCGGTCACGCCGCCGATGGTGAAGAGGAAGAGGAAGCCGAAGGCCCAGAGCATCGGCGTCTTGAACTCGATCGAGCCGCCCCACATCGTCGCGATCCAGGAGAAGACCTTGATGCCGGTGGGCACCGCGATCACCATGGTGGCGAGCATGAAGTAGGACTGCTGGGTCAGCGACATGCCGACGGTGTACATGTGATGGGCCCAGACGATGAAGCCGAGAACCCCGATCGCCACCATCGCATAGACCATCGGGAGGTAGCCGAAGATCGGCTTCTTCGAGAAGGTGGCGATGACGTGGCTGATGATGCCGAAGCCCGGAACGATGATGATGTAGACTTCCGGGTGCCCGAAGAACCACAGGATATGCTGGTAGAGGATCGGGTCGCCGCCTCCCTGGGGCTGGAAGAAGGTCGTGCCGAAGTTGCGGTCGGTCAGCAGCATGGTGATGGCGCCCGCCAGAACGGGCAGCGACAGCAGGATCATCCAGGCGGTGACGAAGATCGACCACGCGAAGAGAGGTACCTTGTGCAGCGTCATGCCCGGCGCGCGCATGTTCAGGAAGGTCGTGATCATGTTGATCGCGCCGAGGATCGACGACGCGCCCGAGACGTGGACCGCGAAGATCGCGAGGTCCATCGACCAGCCGGCCTCGTTGGTGGAGAGCGGCGGATAGAGCACCCAGCCCACGCCCGACCCGGCCTGGTCGTCGCCGCCCGGAGCAAGCAGCGAGGCGACGCCGAGCGACACGCCCGCGACGAACATCCAGAAGGAAAGGTTGTTCATCCGCGGGAAGGCCATGTCCGGGGCGCCGATGTGCAAGGGCATGAAATAGTTGCCGAAGCCGCCGAAGAGCGCAGGGATGACCACGAAGAACATCATCAGCACGCCGTGATACGTGATCATCACATTCCACAGATGGCCGTTCGGGGTGCATTCGGCCGCCGGATCGGCGATGAAGCGCGCGCCCTCAAGGCACATGTACTGCACGCCGGGCTCCATCAGCTCCATCCGCATGTACACGGTGAAGATGACCGAGATCAGGCCGACGACGGCGGCCGTGAACAGGTAGAGGATCCCGATGTCCTTGTGGTTGGTCGACATGAACCACCGGGTGAAGAACCCGGGGCGGTCATGTTCGCCGTGGCCATGTACGGCTGCGTCGGCCATGCTGTTCTCCCATTTCGCTGCGAGGCCCGGGTCTGCGGCAGGCCGCACTCCGGGCAAGGCTACGAAATCGTAATAGAGGGCCGAAACGGGATGGGCAATGACCGAAATATGTGACGGCGCGCGAAAAATCATCGCGCGCCGCAGGATCGCCGGTGCGGTCGCTTACTTGGCGACCGAGGCCAGATAGGCCGCAATATCCTCGCCGCCCTTGGCGAGCTTGAACGTCATCTTCGACTTGCCCGAACCGCCGTGGGTATCGACGAATGCGGTCGGGTCCACCACGTACTCGGCCAGCAGCGCCTCGTCCCAGACCATGCCCGTGGCGCCGACGGCGAGAATGCCGTCGCCATACTTGAAGTCGGGCACCGAGGCGACCGCGCGGCCGATGACGCCGTAGAGATTCGGGCCGGTCTTGCCGCCCTTGACGATCTCGGTGCCGTCGTCGGCCACGATGGCGTGGCAGGCCTTGCACTTCTTGAATTCGGATTCGCCCTTGGCGGCATCGCCCTCGGCAAACGCGGGGCCGGCCAGGGCAAGGGCGGCGGCGATCGCGATCAGCTTGGTTTTCATCATCGGTCCTTCTGTGTCGTTGCTCTGCAGGTCTCGTCTGGCCGGACGCAGGCTTGCGCGCTGCTAACATGAGGAGGTGGCCTCCGACTTGACGCAAGTCAAGTCATGCGGCAGGCGTCGACTTGGTCTGCGCTTCCTTGCCGAATCCTGACACGGCAAGGGTGGTCTATCCCGACCTTCTCTGCAATGGCGCGTTGGGGCGCGAGGTGCGAAACGCCTGGCCACCCTGCCTCTTACGCGAAGACGCGCGGGAAATTCGCCTTCAGCGCGAGGTCCAGGTCGGCGATCGTGACGGGCAGCCCGAGGTCGACGAGACTCGTCACTCCGTGCTCGCGGATGCCGCAGGGCACGATGCCGTCGAAGTGGCTCAGGTCCGGCTCCACATTGATGGCGATGCCATGGAAGCTCACCCATCGGCGCAGCTTGACGCCGATGGCGGCGATCTTGTCTTCGCGCAGGGCTCCGTCCGTCGCGGCAGGCTTGTCCGGGCGTACGACCCAGACGCCCACGCGGTCGGGCCGGATCTCGCCCTTCACGTTGAACTCCGCCAAGGCGGCGATGATCCAGTCCTCGAGCTTGCGCACATAGGCGCGCACGTCGCGGCCGCGCCGGTTGAGGTCGAGCATGACATAGGCCACGCGCTGGCCCGGCCCGTGGTAGGTATATTGCCCGCCCCGGCCCGCCGCGTAGACCGGGAAACGGCCGGGTTCGGTCAGGTCCTCTGCCCGGGCAGAGGTTCCGGCGGTGTAGAGCGGCGGATGTTCGAGTAGCCAGACCATCTCATCCGCGCGGCCGGCCGCGATATCAGCCACCCGCGCCTCCATGAAGGACAGCGCCGCCTCATAGGGCACGAGGCCCTCGCTCGTCCTCCATTCCACCATGCCGCTTCCGGTCCTCCTTCGCCGCAAGGGCAGGAATACCCGACTGGCGCGACCGCCCGCCCAGGCGCATCATCGCCTCATTAATCGCTTCCCCCGTAGGTTTCACGGGGATTTTTGACCCAGACTCATTGGAGGCATCCATGCTGAAGCTTTCGGCATCCGCCGTCGCATTGACCCTCGGCCTTCTCCTCGCATCCGCGATCATGGCCGCCCAGACCGCCCGCGCCGAGCCGCAGGCGCAGATGAACCGGGCGCTCTATCCCACGATGAAGGTGGCAGGGCATCCTTACGTGCCCATCCATTCGGCACGCAAGCCGACGCCCAAGCACACCCCCAAGGTGGTGCCGGTCGCGCAGATGAACCGTGGGTCCTACGGCCGTTAAGGCGCCGTCCCCGTCCGCACCTGAAATGTTCCGCCCGCCGGAAAACACCGGTTGTCAGACTCAGTCCTGAGAGCGACACTTTGCCAGCATTTCAACAGGATTCCGCGGGCCGTTCCTGACGGCCCGCCGATAAATTCGGACAGGATAGGGAGATTTGGGATGAAATCGAAACAATTCATGGCGCTCGGCGTTGCCGCGTCCCTGGCAGTGGGGTCGGCGGGGCTTCCGGCCCCGGCCCATGCCGACGCGGGTGACGCGATTGTCGGCGGCCTGATCGGCGGGATCATTGGCGGCGCGATCGTCAACGAATCGCAGAAGAAGCGGCAGACGGTCGTGCGCAAGTCCACCAGTTCCGGCATGACCACGGTGCAGCGCGAGGCCAACCGCGAGGTGCAGGTGGCGCTGAACTACTTCGGTTATCCGGTGGGGTCTCCCGACGGTGTGCTCGGCCGCAACTCGCGTGCCGCGATCTCCGACTATCAGGCGATGCTCGGCTATCCCGCGACGGGGCAACTGACAGAATACGAACGGAACCACCTTGTCGGGTCCTATCACCGGGCCGTGGCGGGGGGCGCGATGACGATGCAGCAGGCGGCCGCGAACCCGATGGGCATGCGCGGGCTTCTGGTGACCTGGCGCGACGAGGCCGCAGGTGTTGTGCCGCAGGGCCAGATGGCGGTCGCTCCGGTCGCCCCCGTGGCGCCGGCCACGACGGTCGAGCCGGCCGCCCCGGTGACCGCAGCCGTCACCCCCGAGGCCGCTGCCCCCGCGCCGGGTCTGCCGACCTTCCTTGGCGGCGCTACCACCGCCGCATCGCTTGCCTCGCAGTGCAACCGGGTGGGGCTCATGGCTTCTTCCGCCGGCGGATACACGACGGTGGCCACGATGACCGACCCGATGGCGGCGCTCGGCGAGCAGTTCTGCCTCGTGCGCG
Organism: Albidovulum sp.; assembly: GCF_041919395.1. Classification (NCBI taxonomy): domain Bacteria; kingdom Pseudomonadati; phylum Pseudomonadota; class Alphaproteobacteria; order Rhodobacterales; family Paracoccaceae; genus Albidovulum; species Albidovulum sp. The sequence goes on along the minus strand of NZ_JAYRTX010000025.1, from coordinate 15,256 downwards.
CCTTCACCATCGCCGAGGGCGAGGAGATGGCGGCCCGCGTGCCCGGTGCGACTCCCGAGGTGATCCGCCAGCAATGTGCAGGCTTCGGGCCGGCAATGCAGGCGCAGGTCGCGGCGCTGTCCTTCGAGCCGGCCGCCAAAGTGCTCGAGGACGTGCGTGCCTTTGCACTCTCGACGGGGATGCCGCCAGCGCAGCTCGCCGCCACGGCGAAGATCTGCCTCTCCGTCGGCTATGCCCAGGACGACATGAACGTGGCGCTCGCCTCCAACCTCATCCTCGCGGGGCTGGGCGAGGGCGCCTATGGCGAGCTTCTCGGACACCACCTCAGTCAGGGCTTCGGCGCGACGACCCGCACCGACCTTGCCTTCGACTGGTACGACATGGCGCTGAAGGCGGCCGAGCAGACCGGCGCCGTGCCCTTCTCGCCGGGTCAGCCGGAGCGGATGCAACTCGTCCGCAAGGCCGCCTACACGATCGCGGGCCGCGCCGACCAGGCGGCCGTGCCCGAGGCGGTTCCCGCGACGCTTCCGTCCTTTGCGGCCCCCGTGGTGACCGAGGCGCCGGTCGAGGAGGCGGCCGCCGTGCCGGCGCAGGATGCCCCTGCCGGCACCGTCGCGCCCACCCCGGCCGCGCTCACGGCCGACCAGGTCGATGCGCTGCCCCTTGCCGCGCGGTTACCGTTCCTGCTGTTCCGCAACTGACGGACCGGCATCTCCTTCGCGGGCGCGCTCCGGCGCGCCCGTCATTTTTTTCGCGCCGCCGAAAAACCCCCCTTCACATCTTTCGAGGCTTTGGCTAAGTAACGCCCACCTCGCCCGGGGGCGCACGTTCCCAGGCCCGGTGCGGTTGTGGCGGAATTGGTAGACGCGCAGCGTTGAGGTCGCTGTGGGCTAACCCCCGTGGAAGTTCGAGTCTTCTCAACCGCACCATCTCATCCTTCGGACATGTGACATCACTTGCGGATTTCCGGCGCTGACTCGTGATCCGCCAGCCAGACGCCACTCCGTGTCCCAGGGCCGCGATGACGTCGTCGAAGTCGCGCTGCCACCACATTGTCTTGCCTTCCCATTGGACAGGTCGCGGCATGTGATCGTCGCGCAGGCGAATGCATATGGTGCCGGGCAGTGCCCGCGGGGCTGATACATCCGTCCAGGCTTGTCCCCGTCCGGGTCAGGCCCCCCGGATATCCGGCGCCTCTGAACCGCGCCGTCTGCCTTCGCTCACAGCTTGTCGAGAAGTGCCAGGAGCCGGTCGAGTTCGCGTGCACTGAGCTTCCTTGCCGTGCGGTCGGAAATGCGCGCGGCCACGGGCCGTGCCCGGTCGAGGAATGCCCGACCCGCGGCCGTCAGCGAAATCTCCACCCGCCGCCGGTCGGTGGGGGAGGGCAGGGCCTCGATCAGACCCTTCCGCAAGAGCCGCTCCACCACGCCCTTCGTCGTCGCGGCGTCCATCGCCACGAGCCGCCCGAGGTGGTTCTGCGACAGCGTCCCCTCTTCGCCGAGCTTCGCGAGGACGGCGAACTGGCGCGGCGTTATCTCGGGCATTTCGGCGGCGAAGATCTCGAGATGCCGCTGGTTGGCGAGCCGCAGCTTGAAGCCGATCTGGTCTTCAAGCCGGTAGGGTCTCTCGTCCGTCACGGGCATCCGCCTCCCTCGCCCTCTGGGTGAAATCTATCCGCTTCGGTCCCGATGGCAAGCGCCGAGCGATGGGGTCGGACCGCGGGTGGAGATTGTTCGACGGCATACAAGATGCGCCGCGCAATCCTGGTGCAGGAAAGCCGGACCCGACCCGGCAAAGCGACAGAGGCGCCAATGCGCCGGGCGGCGAAGACGGACCGGGGCGGGATGGCGGTGCTCCCTGCCGGCTGACCGCATGGCCAGCCCGCGATTGGCCAGCCCGCGACTGGCCAACCCGCGACTGGCCAACCCGCGACTGGCCAACCCGCGACTGGCCAGCCCGAGACGGGCGCGAGACCCGGCCACCCGGTCGGCGACTGAGGCTGTCGCCGGTCCGCCGCGTCGGAGATTTTCGCGACGAGGTCGCGCGGCGGGTCAGGATGACGTGGGCGCGCCTCGGGCGCCCGCGCCGAGGCGGTTTTCGGCGGTGCGGCCGACCTCGCAGATGACGCCGTCGAAGTCGATCAGCGCTTCCTCGATGCGGTTGGAGAGAATCTGGCCGACGTTGCGGATGACGAGGTTCGCTCAGCCGCTGGGGGCTGCGTCGGCCATGGGAGCCTCGGACGGCTGGTCGCGATCCCCGGATTTTCCCCGGAAACCATTGGCAGGCAGGTGTTTTTCGCACCCTTTGCGCTTGCGTCAGGCAAGCGGCATCGCGCGGGCGACCTCGAAGAAGGCGGCGACGAGTTTCGCGGCCCGCCGGTCGCGCAGGCAGACGAGCGCCTCTTCCATCATCAGCGCCGGGGCACCGGCGATCGGGATGGCCACGAGCCGCGCGTCGGCACCGAATTCGGCCTGGGAGACGAAGCCCACGCCGGCGCCCGAGGCGACGATCTCGCGCACCGCCTCGCGGCCCTCGGCGGTGATGGCAGGGCTCAGGGCGATCCCTTCCGCTGCTGCCGCCTCCTCGAGCTTGCGGCGGGTCTTCGAGCCCTCCTCGCGCAGCACGAGGGGCAGGCCGGGAAGGTCGGAAAGGCGGAGCGCGTCCCGCGCGGCGAGCGGATGCGCGCGCGCGACGAAGGCGGTGATCGGCGTGGCGCCGAGCGCTAGCGCCTCGATGTCGCGCGCCTCGGGCAGGTCGCCGAGGACGCCGATGTCGGCTTCGTAGGCGTGGAGCGCGGCGAGCACGGTTTCGGTGTTTCCCGCCGTCACGGTGATGCGCACGCCGGGGTGGCGGTCGCGGAAGCGGGCGAGGATGTGGAGGAGGTGATGCGCGCTGTCGGCGACGATCCGGAGCGTCCCGGAGCGGAGCGCGCGGGACTCCGACAGGAGTTCCAGTGCCTGCGCCTCGCTGTCGAAAAGCCTGAGGGTGATCTCCAGGAGCCGCTCGCCCTGCGGGGTCAGCGTCACGCGCTTCTTCAGGCGGTTGAAGAGGAGGACATCGTATTCCTCTTCGAGCTTGCGCACCTGGTCGGAGATCGCCGGCTGGGTGAGGTGCAGTTCTTCCGCCGCGCGGGAAAAGCCGCCGTGGAGGGCGACGTTGTGAAAGGCGCGAAGCTGGACGTAGCGCATGGGATGCCCCCGCCGATCTGTCACGGCTCTATACGAGAGAAATTTATGGATCAATCTAAAATAACGATTTTACAGATGGTGACGCGCATGAGACAGCGGGCGCGAGGCCGACCGAACCGGAGACCGCCCATGTCCAGCGCCGCCCCCTTTCCCGCCCCGAGGCTCGGTGAGCCCTATCTGCTGACGCCGGGGCCGCTGACCACGGCCTTCGAGGTGAAGGAGGCGATGCTGCGCGACTGGGGGTCGTGGGATGCCGACTTCCGCGCCATGACGAAATCGCTCCGCGACCAGATCGTGGCGCTTGCCGGGGACCGGAAAGGCGACTTCACCTGTGTGCCGATGCAGGGTTCCGGCTCCTTCTGCGTGGAGGCCATGCTGGGAACCTTCGTGCCGAAGGGCGGCAAGGTTCTGGTGCTGGCCAACGGCGCCTACGGGCTCCGCGCGGCCGAGACGATGCGCTATCTTGGCCGCGCGCACACGCTCATCGACAAGGGCGACTACATGCCGCCCCGCGGGGACGAGGTCGCCGCCGCACTCGATGCCGACCCGGCGATCAGCCATGTGATCGCGATCCATTGCGAAACCTCCTCCGGCATACTCAATCCGGTCGCGGAAATCTCCGAGGCCGTCTATTCCCGGGGCCGCAAGCTTCTCATCGATTCCATGTCGGCCTTCGGCGCGCTGCCGCTCGACGTGACCGATATCCGCTACGAGGCGATGGTCTCCTCGGCCAACAAGTGCATCGAGGGGGTGCCGGGCTTCGGCTTCGTCGTCGCGCGCAGGTCCGAACTCGAGGCCTGCAAGGGCAACAGCCACTCGCTCGCGCTCGACCTCCATGCCCAGTGGGCCTACATGGAGAAGACCGGCCAGTGGCGCTACACGCCGCCCACCCATGTCGTCGCCGCCTTCCTTGAGGCGCTGCGCCTGCATGCGGCGGAAGGCGGCGTTGCAGGTCGGGGCGCGCGCTATGCCCGAAACCGCGACGTGATGGTGGCGGGGATGCGCGGTCTCGGCTTCGAGACGCTTTTGAAGGACCGCTGGCTGTCCCCGATCATCGTCACCTTCTTCTGCCCGGCCGATCCGAAATTCGTCTTTGCGGATTTCTACGAAAGGATGAAGGCCAAGGGTTTCATCATCTATCCCGGCAAGCTGACAGTGGTGGACAGTTTCCGCATTGGCTGCATCGGAAGGATGGACGATCATGTGATGCGGAAGGTGGTCGCGGCGGCCGGAGAGGCGCTCGTCGAGATGGGTGTGACCTCCGCCGCTCCTCCCGAGGCGGCGCTGGCCGAACGCGCGAAACTGGCCGCCTGACGCGGCTGCCGAATAGTGACGGAAGGACCCGAGATGAACCTGCAGACCCGCGCCCCCGTGACGGCGAACGGCCGTGCCTATCCCTGGCCGAAGGTGCCCGCCGTGGCGATCTGCCTTGATGGCTGCGAGCCCGCCTATCTCGACGTCGCCATCGCCGAGGGGCTGATGCCGACACTGAAGCGGATGCGCGAGGCGGGGACCGACCGGATCGCGCATTCGGTCATCCCCTCCTTCACCAACCCAAACAACCTCTCCATCGCCACCGGCCGCCCGCCCGCCGTCCACGGCATCTGCGGCAACTACCTTTACGAGCCGGAGACGGGGCAGGAGGTGATGATGAACGACGTGCGTTTCCTGCGCGCGCCGACCGTCTTCGCGAAATTCTACGAGGCCGGCGCGCGGGTCGCGGTGGTCACGGCGAAGGACAAGCTCAGGGCGCTTCTGGGTGCCGGGCTGAGGTTCGACGAAGACCGGGCCATCGCCTTCTCGTCCGAGAAGTCGGGCACCACGACCAAGGCCGAGCATGGGATCGCCAATGCGTCGAGGTGGCTCGGCATGCCGGTGCCCGAGGTCTATTCGGCGGACCTTTCGGAGTTTGTCTTCGCCGCCGGGGTGAAGCTTCTGCGCGAGTGGAAGCCGGACGTGATGTATCTGTCGACGACCGACTACATCCAGCACAAGTATGCGCCCGACCAGCAGGGAGCGAAGGACTTCTACGCGATGTTCGACCGCTATCTGGCCGAACTGGACGAACTGGGCGCCGCCATCGTCGTCACCGCCGACCACGGCATGAAGCCGAAGCATCTGGCCGACGGCAGTCCGGCGGTGATCTATGTGCAGGACCTGCTCGACGACTGGCTCGGCAAGGGCGCTGCGCGGGTGATCCTGCCGATCACCGATCCTTACGTCGTCCACCACGGCGCGCTCGGCTCCTTCGCGACGGCCTATCTTCCGGAGGGGGAGGACCGGGCCGCGATCATGGCGCGGCTCGCCGCGCGGCCGGAAATCATCCTGGTCCTGGACCGGGAGGAGGCGGTGCGGCGGTTCGAGCTTCCGGCCGACCGGATCGGCGACATCGTCATGATCTCGGGCGAGAACATGACCATCGGCACCTCGGCCCACCGCCACGACCTTGCCGCGCTGAAGGAGCCGCTGCGCTCCCACGGCGGGCTGACCGAGCAGGAAGTGCCCTTCATCGTCAACCGGGTGATCGACCTGCCGGGGGCGCCGGTCCTGAGGAACTTCGACGCCTTCCTCTACGCCTGCACGGCGGCGGCGGTCTGAGGGGGTGGCGATGATGACGATCGAGGTCCGTCACGAAGCCATGCGGATCGGCGGAGAAAAGGTCTTCACCGACCGGGTGATCGAGGTCCGCTATCCCTATACGGGCGAACTCGTGGGCACCGTCCCGGCGGGGACCGCCGAGCACGCCCGCCGCGCGTTCGAGATTGCCGCCGGCTACCGGTCCCGGCTGACCCGCTACGAGCGCAGCCAGATCCTGAAGCGGGCGGGCGAACTGATCGGCGCGCGGCGGGACTATCTGGCGAAATGGCTGGTGCTGGAATTGGGCATCTCGTGGCAGCACGCGGTCTACGAGACCAGGCGCGCGCAGGATGTCTATACCTTCGCCGCCGCCCAGGCCTTGCAGGACGACGGGCAGATATTCTCCTGCGACCTCACGCACAACGGCAAGGACCGGAAAATATACACCAAGCGCGAGCCGGTCCGGTCGATCTCGGCGATCACGCCCTTCAACCATCCCCTCAACATGGTCAGCCACAAGGTCGCGCCCTCCATCGCCACGAACAACTGCATGGTGGTGAAGCCGACCGAACTGACGCCGCTCACGGCGCTGACCCTCGCCGATATCCTGTACGAGGCCGGGCTACCCCCTGAAATGTTCCAGGTGGTGACCGGCTGGCCGCAGGATATCGGCGAGGAGATGATTACCAACCCGAATATCGACATCATCACCTTCACCGGGGGCGTGCCGGTCGGCAAGATGATCGCGGCGAAGGCGGTCTACAAGCGGCAGGCGCTGGAACTGGGCGGCAACGATCCCCTGATCGTGCTGAACGATCTCGATGATGTGGACCTCGAGAAGGCGGCGGCGATTGCGGTCGCGGGCGCCACCGGCAATTCCGGCCAGCGCTGCACGGCGATCAAGCGCATCCTCGTGCAGGAAAGCGTGGCGGACCGCTTCGTGCCGATGCTGCTGGCGAAGGCAAAGGCGCTGAGGTTCGGCGACCCGATGGACCCCGCGACCGAGCTTGGCTGCGTCATCAGCGCGAAGGCGGCGGAGCTTTTCGAAAGGCGCGTCTACATGGCGGCGGAGCAGGGGGCGAAGGTGCTCTATGACCCCGGCCGCAAGGGGGCGCTGCTGCCCCCCATCGTCGTCGATCATGTGCCCCATGACAGCGAACTGGTGATGGAGGAAACGTTCGGGCCGATCGTCCCCGTCGTCCGGGTGCCCGACGACGACGCCGAGGTGATGCGGATTTCGAACGGCACGCCCTTCGGCCTGTCCTCGGGCGTCTGCACCAACGACTTCCGCCGGATGCAGGCCTATATCGAGGGGCTCGACGTCGGCACGGTGAACATCTGGGAACAGCCCGGCTACCGGATCGAGACCTCGCCCTTCGGCGGGATCAAGGATTCCGGGAACGGGGTGAAGGAAGGCGTGACGGAGGCGATGAAGTTCTTCACCAACGTGAAGACCTATTCGCTTCCCTGGCCGCGGTGAGCGCGTGGCGGTTTCGGGAGCCTCCGGCGGAGGTATTCGGGGCAAGATGAAGACGCAAGGCGGGATGACCCACACGGAGGGCGAGTCCAACACGTCCGACGCGCGCCGGGCCTGGACGGCGCGGCATCCGGATGCGGCGACGCGCGACCTTCTGGCGCGCGACGCGGAGGCGTTCCTCCACCAGTCGCTGTCCTCGCCCTGTGTCTCGACCATCGCCAGGGCCGAGGGCATCTGGATCGAGGACACAGCGGGGCGCCGCTACATGGATTTCCATGGCAACTCGGTCCATCACCTCGGCTATGGCCATCCCCGGGTGGTGGCGGCGATCAAGGCGCAGCTGGACGACCTGAGCTTCTCTCCCCGGCGCTTCACCAACGAGGTGGCGGTGCGGCTTGCCGAGGCGCTCGGTGCGATTGCGCCCGGCGATCTTTCGAAGGTGCTCTTCACCACCGGGGGCTCGGACGCGAACGAGGTGGCGCTGAGGCTTGCCCGCGCGGCGACGGGGCGGTTCAAGACGCTGAGCTTCTGGGACGCGTTCCATGGCGCGGGGTTCGGCGCTGCCTCGGTCGGCGGCGAGGCGACGTTCCGATCCGGGATCGCCGGGCCGCTCCTGCCCGGGGCGGAGCATGTCGCGCCCTTCAACTGCACCCGCTGCGCCTATGGCCATCCGGGGCCTGCGTCCTGCGGGCTGGCCTGCGCACGGATGGTGGACTACGTGCTCGAACGCGAGGGCGACGTGGCCGCGGTGATCGCGGAGCCGATGCGGGCAGTGCCGGTCGTGCCGCCTCCCGGCTACTGGCGCGCGGTGGCGGAGGCCTGCCGGCGGCACGGGGCGCTGCTGATCTTCGACGAAATCCCGACCGGCCTTGGCAAGACGGGCCGCATGTTCGCCTTCGAGCATGACGGTGTGGTGCCCGACATGGTGACGCTCGGCAAGGCGCTGGGCGGCGGCATCCTGCCCATCGCGGCGGTGGTCGCGCGCCGCGACCTCGACGTGGCCGGCGACTACGCCATCGGGCACTACACGCACGAGAAGAACCCTGTGACGGCGCGGGCGGCGCTGGAAACGCTGGCCGTGATCGCCGAGGAGGGGCTGGCAGACCGGGCGGCCGAACTCGGGCAGCGGGCGCTTGCCCGGTTGGCCGAGGCACTCGACGGCGTCGGGATCGTCGGCGACATCCGGGGGCGGGGCCTCATGTTCGGGGTCGAGATCGTGGCGGACCGGGAAACCCGGGCTCCCGCGAGGGCCGCCGCCGAACGGATCTACTATCGCTGCCTCGACGCCGGCCTCAGCTTCAAGATCAGCGCCGGCGCCGTGCTGACGTTGTCGCCGCCCCTCGTCATCGGGCGCGAGGACCTCGACCGCGCGCTCTCCATCGTCGTGGAAGCGGTCCGCGCCGAGGCCGGCTAGGGCGCGAGCGTGAGCCTCGCGCCGGCTGCCGAAAGGCTCCTGGAGATGGCGGCATCGGGGGGGCGGTCAGTGACGATCTCGCCCACCTCGTCCCAGCCCGCCACCGATATGAGGCCGCGGCGCCCGAACTTCGTGTGATCGGTTACCACGACCCGGCGCTCGCCGCGCGAGAGCACGAGCCGGGCAAACTCCGCCTCTTCCAGCGCGTAGTCCATCACGCCGCCCTCGTCGACCGCCCCGGCCGAGATGATGGCATGGTGGACCGCGAACTGCGCGATGAAGTCGAGCGCCGACTTTCCAAAGGCCGCGCCCGAGTCGGACCTGAGCTCGCCCCCGGCCATGTAGACGCGGTTGCCGTTCACCGTGGCCAGCGTGCGGGCGATGTCGGAGGAATTGGTGACGACCGTCAGGCGCCGGTGGTTCATCAGTTCGCGGGCGACGAAGCTCGTCGTCGTGCCGGTGTCGAGCATCACCGATTCCCCGTCCCGGATCGTCGCCGCGACCGCGCGGGCGATGGTGCGCTTGGGCCCGGCATTCTCGCGCATCCGCTTTTCGAACGGCGCCTCGCCAATGCGGCCCGCCAGTCCCACGGCGCCGTGGATGCGCAGGACCCGGCCCGCTTCGGTAAGCGGCTTCACGTCACGCCGCACGGTTTCGAGCGAGACCCCGAGCCGGCCCGCGAGCGCGGAGATCGTCGCCGAACCTTCGGCTTCAAGGATGTCGAGGATGTCGGCGTGACGTTTGGACAGCATCCGGCGCTCCGCAGGCTGCGGCAATCTTAGGCGGGAACGCTCCGGGCCGCAATAATCGGGCACGATACGGGCAAAATAATCACAAAAGGCCACATGACCCGGTTGACGGAATCGGGCTCCTCGGCTCAGGCTGTGGAAAGGAACGGGACCGGGCGCGGCGCACGCGGACGGATCGGCGTTCGACAGACCGGCCCGGCCGGCATGAACAGGGGGTTCACCATGTCAAAAACGACCGGAATTCTGATCCGAGGGCTCACAATGTCGGCACTCGCGCTGGCGGCGGCCGGCAGTGCGGGAGCGCAGGATTCGGCCGACCCGATCAAGCTGACGCTGCACGACTGGACCGGCCAGCTCATCACCACGCAGCTGATGGGCAAGATCCTGCAGAAGGCGGGCAACAACGTCGAATATGTGCAGGCCGACTACCTCGCGCAGTTCGCGGGCCTCGAGACCGGCGATCTCGATGTGGCGATGGAGATGTGGGAGACGACGGGGCGCGAGGCGATGGATGCCGCGACCGCGACCGGCAAGGTCGAGAATTTCGGCCCCACAGGCATGAAGGCCAAGGAAGAGTGGTGGTATCCCGAATACATGAAGGAGAAATGCCCCGGCCTGCCGAACTGGGAGGCCTTGAAGGACCCGGCCTGCGCCGAGGCGTTCTCGACCGCCGAGACGGCGCCGAAGGGGCGCTACCTGGGCGGGCCGGTGACCTGGGGCGGGTTCGATGATGAACGGGTCGAGGCGCTCGACCTGCCCTTCGAGGTAATCCACGCCGGCACCGATGCCGCGCTTTTCGCGGAGCTGGAAAGCGCCTATCAGCGCCAGGCGCCGATCATGCTCTGGATCTATGCGCCGCACTGGGCACCGGCGAAGTACAAGGGCGAATGGGTGGAATTCCCGGAATACACGCCCGAATGCTACAATGACCCCGCCTGGGGCTCGAACCCCGACATGGCCTATGACTGCGGCAAGCCTTTCGGCGAGATCTGGAAGGTCGGCTGGGCGGGGGTGAAGGACAAGTGGCCGGGGGCTTACGAGGCGATCAAGGCCTTCACCATCGACAATGACGAGATGGGCCAGATGATCACCGAGGTCGATCTGAACGGCAAGACGGTGGAGGAGGTCACCGATGCCTGGATCGCCGCCAACGAGGGCCGCTGGAAGCCCTGGATCGGCCAGTGACGGACCGGCCGGATCGCGTGTTTGCGGTCCGGCCCCAACTTTCCGGAAGCCACGATGACTGAAAGTCCTGCTGCCGTTCGTGGTGCCGTCGGCGCTTCTGCGGACAAGATCACGCTGGAATGCCGCGGTGTCTGGAAGCTGTTCGGGGCGCGCGCCGGGGAGGTCCTGCGAAGCCTCGGGTCCGGGGCGACGGTGGAAGCGATCGCGGCGGCGGGACTGGTGCCGGCGGTGCGCGATGTCAGCCTGTCGGTTCGGCAGGGCGAGATCTTCGTCATCATGGGGTTGTCGGGGTCGGGGAAATCGACGCTCGTCCGCCTGATGTCGCGGCTGATCGAGCCGACGGCGGGGGAGATCCTGTTCAACGGACAGAATCTGCTGGCGGCCTCGGACCGCGAGATGGTGGAGATAAGGCGCCACAGGATGGGCATGGTCTTCCAGCATTTCGCGCTCCTGCCGCATCTGACGGTTCTGGGCAACGTCGCCTTCCCGCTGGAGGTGCAGGGCGTCGCGCGGGCGGCGCGGGAGGAGCGGGCGCGCCAGATGATCGCGCTCGTCGGCCTTGGCGGGCGCGAGGACGCCTATCCGCGCCAGCTCTCGGGCGGCCAGCAGCAGCGGGTCGGCATCGCGCGCTCGCTCGCGGTGGAGCCGGAACTGTGGTTCCTCGACGAACCCTTCTCGGCCCTCGATCCCCTGATCCGGCGCGAGATGCAGGACGAATTCATCCGCCTGCAATCGGTGCTGCGCAAGACCATCGTCTTCATCACCCACGATTTCGACGAGGCGATAAGGCTCGCCGACCGCATCGCCATCATGAAGGACGGCGCCATCGTGCAGCAGGGCACGCCGGAGGAGCTGGTGATGAACCCGGCCACCGATTACGTCCGCGAATTCACCCAGGCGGTGCCGAAGGCGAAGGTGGTGCGCGCGGACAGCGTGATGGTCGCGGCAGAGGGCGAGGCGGCGGGCACCGTCGCGGCGCGGACGGTGATCGCGGATGCGGCGCGCCTGTTTCTGGGCGGCGCGGCCGTGGTCGCGGTGACGGACGCGGCGGGCCGCGTGATCGGCCATCTGCGGCGCGACGATGTCACCCGGCTTCTCATGGGGGGCTGAGACTTGGCCGATGCCACCGCCATTCCCGGACCGCGCGGACTGCCCCGTTGGGCGGGCTGGGGCCTCGTCCTGCTGCCCTGCGCGGCGCTCTGGCTGTGGGGGGCGCCGGCCGCGCCCTGGGCCTTCGACTGGCCGAAGGGCTGGACGATCCCGGCGGCGCGGTGGATCACCGCCTTCACCAGATGGCTCCTGAACGACGCGACCTTCGGGCTGTTCACCTTCCAGGAACTCACCCGCTTCGTCGCGGGCGTGATCGACGCGCCCTACCGGATCGTACTGTCGCTTCTCTCCACCGGCTTCCTGCGGGGCGAGGGGAGCACGGCGGTCGAGATCACCCCGCCGCTGTCATGGGTCGCGGTGATCGTGTCCTTCGCGCTTCTCGGCCTCTGGGCCGGGGGGCGCGGGCTTGCCCTGCTGGTCGCCGCCTGCTTCCTCTTCATCGCCGTCTTCGGCCAGTGGCAAAGCGCGATGGTGACGCTCGCCTCGATCCTCGTCGCGGTGCCTTTGGGCGTGGCCGGCGGGATGGCGCTCGGAGTCCTTGCCTGGCGGCATCTCTGGTTTTCCCGCGCGATCCGGCCGGTGCTCGACCTGATGCAGACGATCCCGGTCTTCGCCTATCTGGTGCCGATCCTCTTTCTCTTCGGCTTCGGCCCGACGGCGGCGGTGGTGGCGACCCTGATCTACGCCATGCCGCCGATGACGCGGGTCACCGAACTGGCGCTGCATCGCGTGCCGCCGGAGCTGAGCGATCTTGGCCGCATGGTCGGCTGCACACGGCGCCAGATGCTCTGGCGGGTGATGGTTCCTTCCGCGCGCGAGGCGCTGATGGTGGGCGTCAACCAGGTCATCATGCTGTCGCTGAACATGGTCATCATCGCCTCGATGATCGGCGCGGGCGGGCTTGGCTTCGATGTGCTCGCGGCCCTCAGGCGTCTCGACTTCGGCGCGGGGCTCGAGGCGGGCTTTGCCATCGTGGCGCTCGCCGTCGCGCTCGACCGGCTGAGCCAGGCGGTCGCCGTGCGCGGGCGCGGCGCGCCATTGCGGGGCGGGCCGCTGGCGCGGCATCCCTATCTGGTCGCGTCGCTGGTGACGATCGCGGCGGCCGCGGCGATCGGGTTCGTCATCCCGTGGGTGCAGAGCTATCCGCAGGCGTGGCAGCTTTCGACCGGTACGTTCTGGAGCCGTGTGGTTGAATGGATCAACGTCAACTTCTTCGACACGCTCGAGGCGGTGAAGAACTTCTTTCTCCTTAACCTGCTGGTGCCGTTCAAGCGCTTCCTCGCCGGCCTGCCGTGGCTGGGCGTCGCAGCCCTCCTTGCCTTCGCCGGCTGGCGCTCGGGGGGCTGGCGGCTTGGCCTTCTGATCGCGGCGCTCGTCACGCTGATCGCGGCGACCGGGCAGTGGGAGAAGGCGATGATCACCGTCTATCTCTGCGGCATCTCGGTCGCCATCGCCATGCTGATCGGGCTGCCCATCGGCGTGCTTGCGGCGAACAGCGACCGGCTCTGGTCCTGGGTGCGGGTCATCATCGACACGTTGCAGACGCTGCCCTCCTTCGTCTACCTGATGCCCGCGGTGATGCTCTTCCGCGTCGGCGACTTCACCGCGATGATCGCCATCGTCGCCTTCGCGGTTGCGCCCGCGATCCGCTACACCGTCCTCGGCCTGAAGGGCGTCGATCCGCGCCTGATCGAGGCCGGGCGCGCGATGGGCTGTTCGGAAGCGCAGATCCTCACCCGCATCCGGCTGAAACTGGCACTGCCGGAGATCCTGCTCGGCCTCAACCAGACGATCATGTTCGCGCTGTCGATGCTGGTCATCACGGCACTCGTCGGCACCCGCGATCTGGGGCAGGAGGTCTATATCGCGCTGACCAAGGCCGATCCGGGGCGCGGGCTGGTGGCGGGCCTCGCCGTCGCCTTCATCGCCATCGTCGCCGACCGGCTGATCCATGCCGGCGCGCAGGCGGCGCGGGGGCGGCTCGGGCTTGGGGGGAGCAGCACATGAGTGTCGCGCCAGGGCAGAGTGCGGGAGCCTCCGGCGGGAGTATTTGCCGCCACAATGAAAAGGCAGGGCCATGACGATCGATCGTCTTCGCGCGCTGCCGTGCTGGCGCGGCGCGGTTTCGGCAGAGCCGCTGACCGGGGGGCTGTCGAACGAAAGCTGGAAGGTGACGGACGCCGCGGGCGCGCATGTGGTGCGCTTCGGCGCGGATTTTCCGTGTCACCATGTCAGCCGCGCGAGCGAGGTGATGGCGGCGCGGGCCGCGCATGCCTGCGGCTTCGCGCCCGAGGTGGAGTATGCCGCGCCGGGGGTGATGGTCTCGGCCTTCCTGGCGGCGCGGACCTGGGGCGAGGCGGACGTGCGCGCCGATCCGGGCCGCGTCGGGCGCTATCTGCGGGAGTTTCACGCGAAGATGCCGCGCGAGGTGTCCGGGCCGGGGGGGATATTCTGGGTCTTCCACGTGATCCGTGACTATGCGCGGACCCTGAAGGCCGGGGGCAGCCGTTTCGCGGGCGATCTGCCGCGTCTCGTCGCCGTCGCCGAGGCGATGGAGGCGGCGCAGGTGTCGCTGCCCATCGTCTACGGCCATCACGACCTTCTGCCGGCGAATTTCCTTGAAGATGCGGATGGGCGGCTCTGGCTCATCGACTACGAATATGCGGGCTTCGGGACGGCGATGTTCGATCTCGCCGGGGCGGCCTCGAATGCGGGGATGGACGCAGACGAGGCCGGGGCGCTGCTTTCCGCCTATTTCGGGCAGGCGCCCGACGCCGCCACGGCCCGCGCCTTCGACGCGATGCAGTGCGCGAGCCTCGCGCGCGAGGCGATGTGGGCGATGGTGTCGGAGATCTTCCTTGCCGCGCCGGGAGCCGATTACGACGCCCATGCGCGCGACTATCTCGGCCGGCTCGATCTCGCGCTCGGCCGCTACCAGTCCCTTCACGGAAAGATCGCGACATGACCCTGCCTGCCCACGCCCGCATCGTCGTCATCGGCGGCGGCATCATCGGCTGTTCCACGGCCTATCACCTTGCCCGCGACCACAAGGCCGAGGTGGTGCTCTTGGAGCAGGGGCGGCTCACCTCCGGCTCGACCTGGCACGCGGCCGGGCTGGTGGGGCAACTCAGAAGTTCCGCCTCGATCACCCGGGTGCTGAAATACTCGGTCGAGCTTTACAAGGGGCTGGCGGCGGAGACGGGCCTTGAGACCGGCTGGAAGATGACCGGCTGCCTGCGGCTGGCCACGAACGCGGACCGCTGGACCGAATACCGGCGGCTCGCCACGACGGCGCGGTCCTTCGGGATGGAGATGCACCTCATTTCGCCGGATGAGGTCAAGCGCATGTGGCCGCTGATGGAGGTCGGCGACCTTGTCGGCGCAAGCTGGCTGCCGACCGACGGGCAGGCATCGCCCTCGGACATCACGCAGAGCCTCGCCAAGGGCGCGCGGATGCATGGCGCGCGGATAGTCGAGGGCGTGCGGGTGACGGGCTTCGGCATGGCGGGCAACCGGATCGTGAGCGTGAAGACCACGCAAGGCGAGATCGCCTGCG
>NZ_JAYRTX010000024.1:0-34485 GCF_041919395.1 Albidovulum sp. | reverse complement strand
CATCGGTGGTCGCGACGAGGGCGGCGCAGGTTTCCGGGTGCGCAAGGTCCGCCGCCTCCCGCCCGAAGGCGAGAAGAAGCGTGCCGCGCGGGGCGGTGCGGGCAAGCTCGATGCCCAGTTGCCCGGTGGTGCCGAAGACGAGCGCCTTCATGCCGTGCCGAGCCTCTTGCCGACGCCGTCGCGATCCTGGAGCGCACGCCACCAGTCCTCATGATCGAGGAACCATTGCACTGTCTTTTCAAGACCTTGGTCCAGCGTCACCGAGGGCCGCCAGCCCAGCTCCTCGCGGATGCGCGAAGGGTCGATCGCATAGCGTGCGTCGTGGCCGGGGCGGTCGGCGACGAAGGCGATCTGTTCGGCGTATGGTGCGTTGCCGGGGCGCTTCTCGTCGAGGATGGCGCAGATCTTGGTCACGAGCTCGAGGTTCGTTGCCTCGTTCTCGCCGCCGATGTTGTAGCTCCGCCCGACCGCGCCCTTTTGTACGACGAGGAGGAGAGCCTCGGCGTGATCCTCGACATAAAGCCAGTCGCGCACGTTGTCGCCAGTGCCGTAGATCGGGATCGGCGCGCCCGCAAGCGCCTTGAGGATGACCACCGGGATCAGCTTTTCCGGAAAATGGTAAGGCCCGTAGTTGTTCGAGCAATTGGTCAGCACGACCGGCAGTCCGTAGGTTTCGTGCCAGGCGCGCACCAGATGGTCGGAGGCGGCCTTCGACGCCGAATAGGGCGAGCGCGGATCGTAGGGCGTCTCTTCGGTGAACCGGCCGGTCGGACCGAGCGAGCCGAAGACCTCGTCGGTCGAGATGTGGTGGAAGCGGAAGCTGTCGGGCCTGCCTGCGGCGGTCCAGCAGGCGCGTGCGGCCTCCAGCATCGTGTAGGTGCCGGTGATGTTCGTCTCGATGAAGGCGGCCGGACCGTCGATCGAGCGGTCCACATGGCTTTCGGCGGCAAGGTGCATGATCGCGTCGGGCCGGTGGCGCGCAAGGATCACGTCCACCGCCGCCCGGTCGCAGATGTCGGCGCGCTCGAAGGCGTAGAGCGGACTCTCTGCCACCTCCGTGACATTCGACAGGCTTCCGGCATAGGTCAGCTTGTCGAGATTGACGACGGCATGGCCGGCGCGCACCGCCGCGCGCACCACCGCCGAGCCGATGAAACCGGCGCCGCCTGTGACCAGTAGCTTCATGGTCAGGCCTCGTAGTGGAAGGGTGTGGCGAAATTGCGGAACAGCGGGGCGGAGCGGTCCTTCTCGGACAGGATCGCCCCGACCGGGTCGATTCCCCAATCGATGCCGAGGTCTGGGTCGTCGAAGCGCACCGCGCCGTCGCAGGCGGGATCGTAGTAGTCCGAGCACTTGTAAAGCAGCTCGCTCTCCGGCTCGCGGGTGACGAAACCGTGGAGAAATCCCTCGGGGATCAGAAGCTGCCGGCCGTTCTCGGCCGAGAGCTCCGCCCCGGTCCATTTCCCGAAGGTCGGCGAGCCCTTGCGGATGTCGACCGCCACGTCGAACACCCGCCCCCGCCCGCAGCGGACGAGCTTGGCCTGGGCATGGGGCGGTGCCTGGAAATGGAGGCCACGCACGGTGCCGCTGTCGCGCGACCAGGAGTGGTTGTCCTGAACGAACTCCGTTGTGATTCCGTGGCCGGCGAGCGTCCGGCGGTTCCAGACCTCGGAAAACCATCCGCGCGCATCGCCGAAACGTCGGGGCGCCAGGATCAGGACGCCGGGCAGGGGGGTCTGTTCGATCTGCATGGTCCGCGCACCTTTTCTGCGGCGGCGAACATAGCCCGCCCGATGACCGGGCGAAAGGTTACATTCAGATAACGCGCCATGTCGGAAAAGGTCCGGAAATGACCCATTGCGCCGGTCCGGAGCGGGTGCGATTGTTGCCTGGCCGTCGTCAGTCCGGGGCTGCGGGCACCCTGGCGCCGATGCGGGAAACTGCGCCGCGCGGAACGCCGCGAATCCGTGCCAAGCGCCTGCAGGACTGCTACAAGCGGAAGGTCACGGCCCGGCATCGCGGGCGGGACGAACCGAATTGGATGAGGCCGGGCGGGATTTCCGGCGGGTGTATTGGACGGGGAATGCCTCATGCCGGAATCGTGCCGGCCCTTGCTGAAATCCGCTGCCACCGGGACACTCCGAACCGCGCCCCGAGCCGAAAACCCTCGCCCGCCGCCGGGCAGTGCCATAATCTTGTCAGACGGCTGTGGGAGCACGGCCGCAGGCGCGCCCGGCCGGCCCGGTGCGCACGTATTCGGGAAGGTAGGCGGTCGATGAGCGTCATGTCGCGGCGGATTCTGGTGACGGGCGGGGCAGGGTTTCTCGGCTCCCACCTCTGCGAGCGGCTGATCGCGGCGGGCCACGACGTCCTCTGCATCGACAACTACTTCACCGGGCGCCGGGCCAACGTCGCGCATCTGATCGGCCATCCGCGCTTCGAGATCATGCGCCACGACGTGACCTTCCCGCTCTATGTCGAGGTGGACGAGATCTACAACCTCGCCTGCCCGGCCTCGCCGATCCATTACCAGCACGATCCGGTGCAGACGACGAAGACCTCGGTCCACGGCGCGATCAACATGCTCGGCCTCGCCAAGCGGCTGCGCGCCAAGATCCTTCAGGCGTCCACGTCGGAGGTCTATGGCGACCCGACGGTGCACCCGCAGACCGAGAGCTACTGGGGCAACGTGAACCCGATCGGCTTCCGGTCCTGCTATGACGAAGGCAAGCGCTGCGCCGAGACCCTGTTTTTCGACTACCACCGCCAGCACCGGCTCCGGATCAAGGTGGCGCGCATCTTCAACACCTACGGGCCACGGATGCATCCACAGGACGGCCGCGTGGTGTCGAACTTCATCATGCAGGCGCTTTCCGGCAACCCGATCACCATCTATGGCGACGGTAGCCAGACTCGGTCGTTCTGCTTCGTCGACGACCTGATCGAGGGTTTGATCCGCCTGATGGAGACGGGCGACGAGATCACCGGGCCGATGAACATCGGCAATCCGGTGGAAATGTCGATCCGCGAACTGGCGGAGGCGGTGATCGAGCTCACCGGCTCCCGGTCGGAGCTGGTGTATAAACCCCTGCCGCAAGACGATCCGGCGCAGCGGCAGCCGGACATCGCATTTGCGCGCCGCGCGCTCGAATGGGAGCCGAAAGTGAGGCTGAAGGACGGACTGAAGCGTACGGTCGCCTATTTCGCGGCGCTCCGCGAGGATCTTGAAGCGACGGGAGGGGTGGGCAATGGCTGACTATCACACGACGGGCGCCGGAGGCGGAACGGGTCGCGCGGTTCTCTGGATCGCGGCTGCGGTCATTGCCTGCCTCAGCGTCTTCCTCATCAACGGCCGGCCGCTCTTCTACTTCGACACGGTGGGTTACATTTCGCAGGGCCACACCGGACTGCGCCAGCTTGGCATCAAGGGCGAATCCCCCCTGTCCGCGCGGATGGAGAAGATCCGGGCGCAGAAGGCCGCCGACGCGATCACCGAGGGCGTGCCCGATACGACCGAGATCGAGGCGGAGAACACCGTCGATGGCTCGCGTTCGACCGTCTATGCCCTGACCAGCGCGCTGCTGGCGCGCTTTCATGCGCTTGAAGGTCTCATGCTGCTCAACATCGCGGCGGTCCTGATCGCCGTCTGGCTGCCGATGCGTGTGGCGGCGCGGCGATGGGGTTTGCCCGTGCCGGTGAGCGAGGCCGTCGCGCTACCGGTGATCGTGGCCTGTCTTGGGTCGCTACCCTTCTTCGTCGCCTATCTCATGCCCGACACCTTCGCGCCGGTCCTGATTCTGGTCTTCGGGACACTGACCGTGTTCGGACGCGGGATGCGGCCGTGGGAGGTGATCCTCGCCATCCTCGTCGGCTGCTTTGCCATCGTCTCGCATCTTTCCCATCTCGCGATCGGCCTCGTGATGATTCCCGCGGCCGCGCTGATCTCCCTCATCCTGTCGCGCCAAAGGTGGTGGCTTCCCGTCGCCTACGTCGCAATGATCGTGGGTGCGGGATTCACCGAACAGAGCCTGCTCCGGACGGCGGCCAAGGCGGTTTCGAATTCGGAGGTGGTGATCAAGCCCTACATCACCGCGCGGATGATCGAGGACGGACCAGGGCTGACGTACCTCGACAAGTATTGCCCCGACGCGCATATCCCGACCTGCAAGCTGCACGAGGCTCTGCAATGGTCGGACGATCCCTACCGGATCACCGCGAGCCACATCACGTTCGAGACCTCGCCCCGCCTTGGCTCGTTCCGGCTGATGACCCCTGAGGATCAGAAGGCGGTCGCAGACGATCAGGTTCCATTCTTCTTCGCGGTGCTGAAAGACCAGCCCTTCGGCGTCTTCCGCGCGCTCATGCGCAACGTCTTCGTGCAGGCAGGCTGGGTCTCGGTGGAAATGACGATCCCGACCGACAACATCGTGGAACAGAACGCCGATGTGACGGGGCTGGCCTTGTCGACCTTCGATCACGGCCGGATCACCCGCGACACCGGCTGGCTCGGGCTGGTTACGCTGTGGCACCAGGTCTTCTACGCCGCCTCGCTCGCCGTGGTGATCGCGCTCGTTCTTTTGCCGCGACGGGTGCCGGGTGAGATCAAGGCGCTGGCCATCATGGTGCTTCTCGGCATCCTTGCCAACGCGCTCGTCTGCGGGGGCATCTCGCAGCCGGCGACCCGCTACGGGGCACGCGTGATCTGGCTCCTGCCGCTTGTCGCCACGATCCTCGTCGTCTTCGCACGCCGGTCGAGGCAGTTCGACGTGCCTTCGGAGGCGCGTGCATGACGCCGCCGCTGGCGATATCGGTGGTCATGCCGGCCTTCCGGGCGGAGGCGCTCCTGCCGCGCGTGCTCGAGCCGCTGATGGCGATGCAGGCGCGGGGCGACGTGTGCGAGGTGCTCGTTGTCGACGACCGATCGCCCGACGCCACGGCCGAGGTCGCGCGGCAGCTTGGCGCGCGGGTCCTGACGACGCCGGAGAACGGCGGGCCGGGACTGGCGCGCAACCTTGCGGCGGAGCACGCCGCCGGTGACATCCTTTGGTTCGTGGATAGCGACGTGATCGCGTGGGAGGACGGGGCGGTCAAGCTCCAGCGTGCTTTCGCCGACCCGACGGTGGCGGCCGTCTTCGGCTCCTACGACGACGCTCCGGACGGGGCACCCTGGTTCTCGCGCTACAAGAACCTCATGCACCGGTTCTATCACCAGAAGGCAAACCGCAATGCGCAGACTTTCTGGGCCGGCTGCGGCGCCGTCCGCAAGGATGTGTTCCTCGCCATCGGCGGTTTCGACACGGACACCTACCGCGTCCCGTCCATCGAGGACATCGAGCTTGGCTACCGCATCCGCCGCGCCGGAGGGCGGATCGTTCTCGACCCGACGCTCCATGGCAAGCACCTCAAGGTCTGGACGCCGACGAACGCCATCCACACCGACATCTTCCGCCGTGCGCTGCCGTGGTCTCGGCTGATGATCGCGCGCGAGGGCGTGGCAAACGATCTCAACACCAGCCACGGCGAGAAGCTGAAGGCGGCGGTGGCGGGGCTCTTGATCCTCTCGGTTCTCGCGCTGCCCTTCGCTTTGGCCCTTTGGCCCGTCGTGACGGGGCTGGCCGGTCTCGCGCTGGTGCTCAACTGGGATTTCGCCCGTTTCCTCTACCGGAACGGCGGGGCCGCCTTCGCGGTGCGTGCACTCGCCTACCACCAGTTCTACTACGTCTATTCGGCGGCCGCCTTCGTCTGGTGCCTGTTCGAATACCATGTGCTCGGTATCAGGAACCGGCTGCATGTGCCCTGAGGCGCGCGGCCATGAACGGAAAACGGTGAAGGGAATGAAGGACATGAAGGATCGGACCGCAGAGGCGGGGGCCATGGCGAGCCTCGCGTCGGAGGTCGAGGGCATGTCGCTCAGCGTCGTGATTCCCGCCTACAACGAGGAAGGCGCGGTGCGCCACACGATCGAGGACGTGCGCGCCCATCTGGACCCGCTCGGGCTTCCGTACGAGATCATCGTCATCGACGACGGGTCCGAGGACCGGACGCTCGAGATTGCCCGAGAGACCGGCGTCGTCGTGGATTCGAACCAGGTCAACACCGGCTACGGGGCGAGCCTGAAACGGGGCATCAAGCACGCCCAATACGAATATGTCGCGATTCTCGACGCGGACGGAACCTACCCTGCGCGCTACCTGCCGCCGATGCTCGCCATGTGCCGCAACCAGGACATGGTGGTAGGCGACCGGGGGGCGGCGATGAAGAACGTGCCGATGATCCGCCGCCCGGCGAAGTTCATCTTGAACCACTTCGCCTCGTTCCTGGCCGAGCGGAAGCTGAACGACCTCAACTCTGGCCTGCGAATCTTCCGCAAATCGGAGCTGGTGCCCTTCGTGCCGCTCCTGCCGCAGAAATTCTCCTTCACCACGACGATCACGCTCTGCATGGCCTGCAACGGCAAGCGGATGATCTACACCCCGATCGAATACGGCAAGCGCGTGGGCAAGTCGAAGATCCGCCCCGTCGACTTTCTCAACTTCATCATCCTCGTCCTCAGGATGACCGTCCTCTTCAACCCGCTCCGCGTGTTCATCCCGCTTGGCCTCGCGCTGATGGCGCTCGGGGTCACGAAGTTCGTCTATGACATCTTCATGGACAACCTTTCGGAGACCACGATCTTCGCCTTCCTCTCGGCGCTCATCATCTGGTCGCTCGGCCTCATTGCCGACATGATCTCGCGCCTGCATCTGAGGCCCTGACGTGGCGATCCCTGGCAAGGCGCTGAAGAAATGGGCGATCCGGGCGGCCGGTTCGGCGAGCGCGCTTGCGCTCATCTTCTGGTTCCTGCCGAAGGAGGCGATCCTTCAGGGCTTCACCCGGCTGAGCTGGCCGCTCTTCCTCTCCGTCCTGGCGGCGTTCCTGCTTTGCCACGTCGCCACGGCGACGAAATGGTGGCTCCTGATGGACCGCGCGATCCCGTTCGTCACGGCGCTGCGCGCCCATTTCGCCGGGCTCGCGGCGAACCTGTGCCTGCCCGGCGCGGCGGGGGGCGACGCGGTGCGTGCGGGGCTTGCCCATGTCTCGCTCCGCGACGGACCGAAGGTGGCGGCGGCGGCGGTGGGTGACCGGATGATCGACCTCGTCGGCCTTGCCTGCCTGACGCTCTCGGGCCTTGTCCTTCTCGGTGGGCGGGGCGGCAGCCGCGGGCTCGCCTTCGGCCTCAGCGGCCTCGTCTTCGGGCTCGCCATCGCCGGCCTCTTCCTCTTTCCCGCCGTCGCGCGGATGGTCTGGGGCCGCTGGCCCGGTCTGCCCGCCCGGGGACTCGCGCTCCGGGTGGCCGACGCCTTCGCGGCCCTCGGCAAGAAGCCCGGGCTCATCCTCTTCACGCTCGTCCTCTCGGCGGCGATCCAGTCGGTGCTCATCTGGCTGTCCGTGAAGCTGGCGGAGCCGGTGGGCGTCCATGTGCCCCTCGCCGCCTGGTTCTTCGCCTGGCCGATGGCCAAGATCATCGCCACCCTGCCCATATCGCTCGGCGGGCTCGGGGTGCGCGAGAGCTCGCTCGCGGCGTTCCTCTTGCCCTTCGGGGCCAGCGCGCCCGAGGTCGTGGCGTCCGGCCTCGCCTGGCAGGGCATCCTCTACCTCGCGGGCGCCATCGGCGCGGCGGTACTCGTCGCCTCGGGCGGCGGATTCCGGCCCGCCCCGCCGCCGCTGCCGCGGCCGATGACGGAGATTTCGGAATGACGGCAAAGGCCGCTGCGGGCCAACGCCCGCTTGTGACGGTTCTGGGTGCGGGGCCGGCCGGGATCGCGGCCGCCTATGCCCTGTCGAAGGGCAAGGCCGAGGTCGAGGTGCTGGAGCGCGCGCCGGTCGCGGGCGGCAATTCGACCTCGTTCCAGATCGACGGGATATGGTGCGACTATGGCTCGCACAGGTTCCACCCGGTCGCCGATCCCGGAGTGCTGGCCGATGTCAAGGCGCTCCTTGGCCCCGACCTCCTCCTCCAGCCCCGCCACGGGCGCATAAGGCTCGGCGGGCGCTGGATCCACTTTCCTCTGAAGCTTCAGGACGCGCTCCTGAAACTGCCCCCGGCCTTTGCGGCCTCGCTCCTCGGCGACATGGCGCTGAAGAAGTTCCGCAAGAAATCCGCCGGGCCGCGCAGCTTCTCCTCCGTCCTCTATGACGGGCTCGGGCCGACGATCTCGGAAAACTTCTACTTTCCCTACGTGAGGAAGCTCTGGGGGCTCGATCCCGACAAGCTTGCCGTGACGCTGGCGGAGCGGCGCGTCTCGGGCTCCTCGGTGGGCAAGATCCTCGGCAAGATGGTCCGCATGGTGCCCGGTCTCCGTGGCGCGACGACGGGGAGGTTCTTCTATCCGAAGCATGGCTTCGGGCAGATTTCCGGGGCGATGATGGCGGCGGCGGAAACGCAGGGGGCGGCGTTCCGCTTCCGGACGGACATCGTCCGGATCGAGCGCGAGGGCAACCGGGTGACCGCTGTCGTCACGAAGGACGGCGACCGCGAAAGTCGCCTTTCGGCCGATCAGGTCTATTCCACCATCCCGCTCACGACCGTCGTTCGGCTGATGGATCCGCCTCCGCCGCCCGAGGTGATCGCAGCGGCGAAGGCCATCCGCTTCCGGGGGATGATCCTCGTCTACCTCATCCTCGGGACCGATCGCTTCACCGAGTACGATGCGCACTACTTCCCGGAGCTTTCGATTCCGATCAGCCGCATGTCGGAGCCAAAGAACTACAACTCTGCCGCAGGGCCGAAGGACCGGACGGTCCTTTGCGCCGAGCTTCCCTGCGACCCCGGCGAGAAGTGGTGGGACATGTCGGACGCCGAACTGGGGCGTTACTACCGCGAGTGGCTTGGCCAATTGGGCCTGCCCGTCACGGTGCCGGTGATCCGGACCGAGACGCGGCGGATCGCGCATGCCTATCCGGTCTACGACATCGACTACCAGCGCCATTTCGAGACGGTGGACAACTGGCTGTCCTCGCTCGACGGGTTTCTCAGCTTCGGTCGGCAGGGGCTTTTCGCCCATGACAACACCCACCACGCCTTCGCCATGGCCTATGCCGCCGCCGAGGTGCTGACCCCGGAGGGCGGCATCGACCGCGCGAAATGGGCCGCGCACCGGCATGAGTTCGAAAGCCACCGGGTCGAGGACTGACGTGGCGGGACCGGTCGTCGATATCCTGATGTACCACTCCATCTCGAACCGGGGGGGAGCGACCTCCATCGCGCCGGCTGTGTTTGCCGACCAGATGGCCGCGATCGCCGAGGCGGGCGTTCCGGTCATCTCGCTCGACGCCCTTGTCGCGAGCCGGTCCGGGCGAGGTGACCTTGCGCCACGGTCGGTGATCCTCACCTTCGACGACGGATTCCAGGATTTCGCCGATGCTGCCTGGCCGGTCATGTCGAAGCACGGCTTCCGCCCCATCGTCTACCTTCCGACGGCCTTCATCGGCAGGGCGGAGGGCTGGCACGGCATCGCCGAGCCGCCGCGGGCGCTGATGGGCTGGGGCACGATCCGGGCGCTCGCGCGGGACGGCGTCGACTTCGGCAGCCATACCGTCCACCACCCGAACCTCACTGCCATGACGGGTGACGAGGCGGAGGCGGAGCTTCGTCGCTCCCGGACCGAGATCGAGGAGCGCATCGGCACCGAGGTCCGGCATTTCGCGCCGCCTTACGGGCTTTCGGACGAAGGGATGCGCATACGGATCTCGGCGCACTACCGGACCTCGGTCGGCACGAGGCTCGGCGAGGTTCGTTCGCAGGACGACCTTTTCGATCTGCCTCGGCTGGAGATGTTCTACTTCACCGACCCCGCGCGCTGGCGTGCTCACCTGCGCGGGCGGGGCGCGTCATACCTGGCGCTCAGACGCACCCTGCGCGCGGTCAAGGCGAAAGTCGCAAGCCCCTGGCAGGGGCTGGGTCAGGGCGGGGCGTGACGATGAACCACGTCGGAGGCGCCGCGTGACGCCACTCTGTATCGTCATGTTCACGACGTTCTATCCGCCCTACTCCTTCGGCGGCGATGCGATCGGCGTGCAGCGGATGGCGCGCGCGCTGGCGGCGCGCGGGCATGATGTGACCGTCGTCCACGACGAGGACAGCTACCTGATCCTTGGCGGCAAGGTTCAGGCCGAAGGACCGCCCGACGGCGTGCGGCGGATCGGGCTCAGGGCCCGGCACGGTCTCCTGTCGAACCTGCTTACCCAGCAGCTCGGGCGCCCGGTCATCCATGCCGCCCGCATCCGTGCGATCATTGCCGAGCGCAGGCCCGACATCCTGTGGTACAACAACACCTCGCTCATCGGCGGGCCCGGCCTTCTGCCGATCGGAGAGGCGCTGAAGATCTACGAGGCGCATGAGCACTGGCTGGTCTGTCCCACCCACGTCCTCTGGCGCTACGGGCGGGAGCTTTGCGACGAGCGCCATTGCCTGAAGTGCCAGATCGCCTACAGGCGCCCTCCGCAACTCTGGCGTCATGCCGGGGTTCTCGACCGCGCGCTCGACCATATGGACCTCGTCATCGCGAAGAGCGAGTTCAGCCGCGCGAAGCATCGCGACTTCGGCTTGCGGCACGAGATGGAAGTGCTGCCCTACTTCCTGCCCGACCTGCCGAAACTCGCCGAACCTTTCCGCGGTCATCCCCGCCCGTACTTCCTGTTCGTCGGTCGCCTGGAGAAGATCAAGGGCCTGCAGGACGTCTTCCCGGCGATGGATCGCTACCCCGATGCCGATCTCCTGATCCTGGGCGATGGCGACTATGCCGGAGCGCTCAGACAGCTTGCGGCGGGGCGGAAGAACATCCAGTTCCTCGGCCGCAAGGCGCCCGAGGAGCTCGACGCCTACTATCGCGGGGCCGAGGCGCTGATCGTTCCGTCCGTCTGCTACGAGACCTTCGGGATTATCCTGATCGAGAGCTTCCGCCTCGGCACCCCCGTCATTGCCCGACGGCTCGGCCCGTTCCCCGAGATCGTGGAACGCGCGGGCGCGGGCGCACTCTTTGAAACAGAGTGCGACCTGATCGCGGCGATGCAGATGGTGCAGGCCGACCCTGCGCGCCGTGCGGCCTTGTCGAAAGCTGCGCGGACCGCGTTCGAGATGCACTGGCGCGAGGATCGGGTGATGGCGGCCTACGGTGCGGCCTTCGCCCGGGCGGCGCATCGGCGGGGCGACCGGACGCTTGCCGCCCGTCTCGAAGCGGGTGCGTTCGAAGGGCGCTGAGCGGGTTCCCTCCGCTCAGCCCGCCACGGAAGCGATGCGATGTGCGTTGGCCATCACCGGAAAGGTGATCGTGGTCGCCGGAATCGCCGGCAGGATGCTTGCGTCGACCACATGGAGCCGCGATAGCCCGGATGGTCGTCCGAGAGGATCGGATTGCGCGCCCGAAGGATCGGAGGCCATCGGCAGGCTCGCCCCGACATGGAAGCTCGATCCCGGCGCGCCTCCGCGGGTGGCAAAGGTCAATGGCACGAGGCCGGCGTGACGCATCGCCCGTCCGGTCCGGCTGGCGGCGGCCTTGACCACGCGACCCGTGTCGGGGTTCTCCTCGAGCCTCGGCCGCAGACGCCCGTCCGGGGCAAGCGTGAGGGCGATCCGGTGCGAGTGATCCGAATGCAGGAAGATCTGCGCCACCATCAGCCGGCGGGCAAGCGCGGTGAAGAGCGGGGCCGAGCCGGGCAGTTTCCTGGCGTAGTTCTGGATCAGGTCGCGGGAATAGAACTCGTTCCAGGAATAGACCTGGGCATGGACGAGGAAGGGGGAAACGTCGGGCGCGTCAAGTTCGAGGAAAACTTGCGGAAGGGTATGGAAGCGACCGCGATCTGGGCGCATCGCGTTGCGCCAGCGGTGCAGCATGGGCAGGAAGGCGTGCTGGCTGTCGCGAAGCGTAAGCTCGGCTGCACCGGGGGCGGAGGCGAGGAGGATGCGCGCCGTCTCGAGAACGCCGGCCCCGAGGAAGACGCGCGGGGTCGCGAGCACCTCGCCGCCCTCAAGGTGCAGCGTCACGCCGGTAGCGTTTTCCTCGAACCGGGTGACGATGGCACCGGGGCGGTAGCGGAAGGCGGGATTCTTGCGCAGACGCGCGATCTGGTCCCGCGCGGACCAGATCAGCCCGTATGGACAGCCGTGCAGGCAGAGGCCGCAGAGGCGGCAGCCTGCATGCACAGCCTGACGCGCGGCCCCGACGGTGAGTCCCCGGGCCGCGAGCCGGTCGCGGGCGGCGGCAAGGCGCGCAAGGAGCGCCTGCACCTGCACGGGATAGGGAAGGGGGGTGCGGCCCGCCATCGGCAGGGCAGGGAAGAGCGCCGCCAGATCGTCCTTGCGCCCGGCGACCGGCAGGAACTCGGCGACGGCGCGGTAATGCGGCGCGAAGTCGGCCTCGGTGACCGGCCAGCCTGCCATGTCGGCCTGCCGGTAGGGCAGGACCGCCGCGCCCCAGAGATTGGAGAGCCCGCCCGCCGCCCGTGAGGCGCGAAGGCCCATCCAGCCGGGCAACTCGGCGAAGGTCGCATACCCCGCCTCCATCGCGAAGTCGGAGCCGTAGCGGCGGATCTGACCGGCAGGCCCCTCGAACTGCGGCGCCATCCAGCCGGGCCTGACCTCTGGCCCCCAGCCTTCAGGATCGGTCGCGGCAAGCGCGACGCGGCGGGTTTCGGCCGCGGATTCCAGTTCCTTGCCGCCGTCGAGCATCAGGACTGCCCGCCCGCGCGCCAGAAGCGCCGTCGCGGCGGCGGCGCCCGCCGGGCCGGAACCCACGACGACATCCGCTGCCTCAGTCACGGCGGAAGACAAGGACATAACCGTCCCCCAGCGTGCCGGGGAAGCAGCGCGCGATCTTCAGCTTGGCATCCGGAGGCGGGCTGTCCTGGCAGACGTCGAATCCAGCGCGAAGCCCGGCGTCGGCGGCGTATTGCGGGATGTCCCGCTCCACCCTCGCGGGAAAGCCGACGAGCACAAAGACGGTTCCGGGGGCCTCCATCGCGGCGCGGTATTCGTCGTCGGAATAGACCACCGGCCAGTCCGCGCCGTAATAGGCGACGTTCTGTCCCGCGTAGCCGAGCGCGATGGCCCGATCGCCCGGCTTGCGCGCGCTCTCGACGAAAGCGAAGGCGCCGGCGATGTCCTGCTTGGGAAAGGCGTAGTTGCGTTTGGCAAGCAGGGCCGAGATCAGCACCATGAGGACGACGCCGAGAAGCCAGAGCGCGCGGGCCACCCGCTCTCCGCCCGCGAGGCGGCCGATGATCGTGCACGAAAGGCGCACGCCGGCCACGATGAGGATCATCATGAGCCCGATATCGACGAAGAAGAACCGGGGCCAGATCCGCATTCCAACCGCCATGAGGAGCGCCGTGGTCAAGACGATGTGGAGCGCGACCACCGGCGCGAAGAGCGGTGCCGCGCCATGCAGGCTGATCGCGCCGAGGACGCAGAGGACGAGCACGGCCGCGCCCACCACCGGCACGAGCGGACCTGCGTCGCCGATGCCGGTCCGGATCGCCTCGAACGCGGTCCAGACCGGGTTCTGGTATTCCTTCATCAGGTCCACCGCCGAGCCTTCGGAAACCGTGGACACCGCGTGGAACACGCTTGGCAGGATCGGCAGGTAGACGATAATGGTCAGCAGGCCGCCGATGAGGAAACCGAGGAAGGGAAGCCGGACGACAGGGGCCCGCAGCGTCCCGCGCAGGGCACGCGAAAGGACGACGGCAAGCCAGAGAAATCCGAGCGCCACGAAGAAGAAGGCGCCGGTCAGGTGGGTGAACACGGCCCCCACGAGACAGAGCGCGAAGGCGATCCAGTTGCGCCATTCCGGCGCCTTCATCCCGCGCAGGAAGTAGAGAAGCCCGAGCGTCGAGAAGAGTGCAAGCCCGGTGTAGCCGCGCGCGTTCTGGGAAAACCAGATCTCGTGGTAGCTGAGCGCAAGGAGAAGTGCGGTGACATGGGCGATGGCGGTGCCGGCGACCTCGCGCGCGAGCACCCAGGTCGCCCAGATCGTGGCCACTCCGAAGAGCATCGCCGGGAGCCGCACCGTCCACGGGGCCTCCCCGAAGGCCGCAATCGACAGCTTCACCGCGAAGTTGTGCAGATAGTGGTGGTTCATCGAGTAGCTTTGCAGCATCTCGCCCCAGCGGAAGTGCACATGGGTCACGAGGGTCTGGATCTCGTCGTGCCACATCGGCGCGTCAAGTTTCCAGAGCCGCAGCAGGGTCGCCAGGGCCAGGATGAGGACGAGCCAGAGGATGTCGGTGCGCGAAGCGGATTTCATGGTCATGCCGGCTGGAGGCCGCGTTTTTCGGCGATGATGTCGCCGATGATCTCGGAAAGCGGGCGGTGCGGCCGAAAGCCGATCGTGCGTTCCAGCTTCGACACGTCGGGCAGGCGGCGCGCCATGTCCTCGAAGCCGGCGGGATAGACGTCGGAATAGGGGACGAGCCGGATTGGAGAGGGTGACCCGGTCATCTCGATGACCTTCTCGGCGAGTTCGCGGATCGTCACCTCCTGGTCGTTGGCAACGTTGAAGACCTCGCCCTGCGCCGCCGGCGTCGCCATCAGCCGTACCAGCGCCTCCACCACGTCGGCGACATGGCCGAAGCAGCGCGACTGCTCTCCCGTGCCGTGCACCAGAAGGGGGCGGCCGTCGAGAGCCGCTTGCACGAAGTTCGGCAGCACCATCCCGTAGCGCCCGGTCTGGCGCGGCCCGGTGGTGTTGAAGAAGCGCAGGATCACCGCGGGCAGACCCACTTCGCGGACATATGCCAGTGTCAGGAACTCGTCGAGCTGCTTGGCCGAGGCGTAGGACCAGCGCAGGTTCTTCGTCGCCCCGATGGTCAGGTCGTCGTCCTCGGAGAAGGGAAATTTCATCGCCTTGCCATAGACCTCCGAGGTCGAGGCGACAAAGGTCAGCTTCCGGTCCTTCAGCGCGGCCTTCAGCACATTCTCGGTTCCATTGATATTCGTCAGGATCGAGCGCGAGGGCTCATCCATGATGAGCTTAACGCCGACGGCGGCGGCGAGGTGGAAGACCGTGTCCGCCTCGTCGACGAGGCTCTGGACCAGCGAGGGATCGAGGATCGTGCCGACGACAAGACGGAAACGGTTGCTGCCGACAAGTCCCGCGAGGTTCTCGCGCCGGCCGGTCGAAAGATCGTCAAGGGCGGTGACGGAGTGACCCTCGGCCACGAGGCGTTCGGAAAGATGCGAGCCGATGAAGCCGGCGCCGCCCGTAATGAGTATCTTCATATTGCCTCGCGTGAAATCCCGCCATCCAATCCGGCCGCGATCCTAGCATGGAGGGCCGACCTCGGCCATGCGGATATCCCGACTTGGCGCACGGCCGGAAACAGTTCTGCGGTGCGGCACCCGATGAACCGGGGCCGCGAACACTCGCGCGCGCAGGCGGTCGGTCAGCCGGCGGCGCGACGCAGAATCATTTCGCGCCGAAGTGACCCGACGGCAGGCAATTGGCTCCAAAACCGGACGGCGGATGGGATTGTCCGTCCCGAAGGTACAACATTCCGGACTGGCCATCAGGCATTTGCCTGTCTAAACCGATACGTGCATGTTACCGGAGGTCGGTGTTATTTTGCGGCCGCTTCGGACGCAGTGCTGCGAGTTTGACCATGACGAATGCCTTTTCGCTGTTTTCGTCCCTGAAGGACCGGATCGCCCGCCACGAGGCTCGGATCGCCACCGTGGGGCTCGGCTATGTCGGCCTGCCGCTGGCGCTGACGATCAGCGAGGCTGGGTATCCCACGACCGGGCTCGACCTGAACGAGGCCCGCGTCGCCGCAATCAACGCTGGCGAGCGCGTGATCTCGTACTTTCCCGAGGACCGGATCCGCAACGCGGTGGCCGGCGGCCGGTTTGCGGCGACGCATGACCGGACGTCCCTTGCCGATGTCGACGTGATCCTCATCTGCGTGCCGACGCCCCTGTCGCCGAGGCGCGAGCCCGACCTGAGCCATGTCGTCCGCGCTGCCGAAGGTATCGCCGAATGGCTGCGGCCCGGTCAGCTTGTCGTTCTGGAAAGCACCGTCTGGCCGGGCGCGACGGCGACGGTCGTCAAACCCATTCTCGAAAGCGGCGGACTGCGTGCGGGCGAGGATTTCTTCCTTGCCTTCTCGCCCGAGCGCGAGGATCCGGGCAACCACAAGTTCGACACGCGGTCGATCCCGAAGGTCGTGGGTGCCGATGACGCCCGGTCGCGCGAACTGATCGACCTCTTCTATTCGCAGATCGTGACGAAGACCGTGCCCGTCAGCTCGCTCGCCACGGCCGAGGCGGTGAAGCTCGCCGAGAACAGCTTCCGCACCGTGAACATCGCGCTCGTGAACGAGATGAAGGTGGCGATGGAGGCAATGGGCGTCGATGTTTGGGAGGTCGTGCAGGCAGCCGCCACAAAACCCTTCGGCTACATGCCGTTCTTTCCGGGTCCCGGAATTGGCGGCGACTGCATCCCGGTCTCGCCGGCATACCTTTCGTGGCGGGCAAAGGACGTGGGTTCGGCCATGCCGATCGTCGATCTGGCGCGGACGAACAACGAAAACGCCCCCGACATGATCGCCGGGCGCGTCGCGGTGGAACTGTCGAAGCACTCCAGGGTGCCGGTTACGGGTGCGAGGGTTCTGATCCTCGGCATTGCCTACAAGAAGGACGTCGAGGACACCCGTGTCAGTCCGGCGCTCGCAATCCTCAAGCGGCTTGAGGCGATGGGGGCGACGTGCGACTTCCACGATCCCTATTTCCCCGTGATGCCGTTGACGCGCGACGACCCGGACCTGGCGGGGCGCAGGTCCGTGCCGCTGACGGAAGAGGTCGTGGTCGGCTATGACGCCGTCCTGGTGGCCACCGACCACAGTCTGGTGGACTATGCGCTGGTTGCCCGCGCGGCCCGGCTTCTGCTCGATACGCGCAACGTGTTCGCGGCCCGCGGCATTCTGCCGCCGGCGGGCCGCTTCGTGAAGATATGAGTTTGCCGCGCTGCGGCATCGTGAGTGTTGGAGGAGCGATTCGGATGGTTTTTCTGTTTGCTTTGGTCCGGTCGGCAATTTTCAACCAATGGTTGAGTGCTGGACAGGTCCCGGTTCCGCTGCACGTGCGAAAGGCAACGAAGCGACAGTGAAACGCCGGATTGGTTCCGTTCATGGCGTGCTTGTTACGCCCTGAGGCGAAGATGGTTTTGTCCCTGCGACGCCAGCCTGTATAGTTGTCGCCGTAGGGTGGATTTGAAGTCAGATCGATTTTTTCGGGAACGGTGGTGGTCGGAATGCAGAAGGAAGAGCTTTGTCCCGTCGTGGTGATCGGCGGCGGCCCTGCCGGGCTGACCGCAGCCTACGAGTTGCAGAAACGGTCGGCACGGCACAAGCCGAAGGTCTACGAGGGCGGGACGATGGTCGGTGGCATTTCGCGCACCGAGTCCAACAACGGCTACCGGTTTGACATCGGCGGCCACCGCTTCTTCACGAAGGTGAAGGAGGTCGAAGACATGTGGCACGAGGTGCTGCAGGACGACTTCATCACCGTGCCGCGCCTCAGCCGCATCTACTACCGCGAGAAATTCTTCGACTACCCGCTGAAGCTGATGAACGCGCTCGTCAACATCGGCCCCTACGAGTCGATGCGCATCCTCCTGTCGTATTTCAAGTGGCAGGTCCGTCCCTACAAGAAGGAGGAGAGCTTCGAGGAGTGGGTGATCAACCGCTTCGGCGGGCGGCTCTACATGCACTTCTTCCGCAGCTACACGCAGAAGGTCTGGGGCATCAGTCCGAAGGAAATCCGCGCCGACTGGGCGGCCCAGCGGATCAAGAACCTGTCTCTTTTCAAGGCGGTGTGGAACGCGATCTCGGGTGCGAACGACACGACGAGCCTGATCGAGGAATTCCAGTATCCCCGCCTCGGCCCGGGCATGATGTGGGAACGGACGGCGGAACTGGTGGAGGAGCGGGGCGGCGAGGTGCATCTGCGTTCCGAGGTTGTACGCGTGCACCGCAAGGGCAACCGCGTGACCTCCATCGACGTGAAGCATTGGCACGAGGACGGGCGCGAGCCGGTGGTGGAACGGGTCGAGGGTGAGCACTTCGTCAATACGATGGCGCTGCGCGACCTCATCCACGCCTTCGATCCGCCGCCGCCGCCCGAGGTCGTCGCGGCTGCGGACAAGCTCAAGTACCGCGACTTCCTGATCGTGACGCTGGTTCTCGACCATGCCGACCCGTTCAGGGACAACTGGATCTACATCCATTCGCCGAAGGTGAAAGTCGGACGCATCCAGAACTTCCGCGCCTGGTCGAAGGAGATGCTCCCCGACCAGAACACCGCCTCGATCGGCATGGAGTACTTCTGCCAGCAGGGCGACGGTCTCTGGACCATGTCGGACGACGAGTTGCGCAAGCTCGCCGCGCAGGAGTTGGAACAGCTCGGCCTTGCCAGGGCCTCCGACGTTATCGGCGCGGCGATCATCCGCCAGCCGAAGGCCTATCCGGTCTACGACGGCGAATACCGTGCCGCGCTCGATGTGCTCGAGGACTGGATCCTCGGCCTCGAGAACTTCCAGACCGTCGGCCGCAACGGTCTGCACCGCTACAACAACCAGGACCATTCGATGCTTTCGGCGATGTATGCCGCGCGCAATATCCTGGGTGAGAAGAACGACGTCTGGAACGTCAACGTCGAACGCTCCTACCACGAGGAGTTCGAGGTCAAGAAACCCGCCGGCAGCGTCAAGCCGGCGCTGGCGGCAGAGTGATCGGAAAGCCTCCGCCTCCCCGGGGGTGGCGGAGGGTCTGATCGTCGGCCCGGTGAGCATATGAGCCGGAGGGCCGTCGTCCGCAGGGCATGAGGCCTCATGGGTCGCCGTGCCGCAGGCCCATCGTGCGGGGGGCCGATTCTCCGGAACGGGAATCAATAGCGCAATGTCCGGGCAGGACGGCCGGAGTTTATTTCCGGTTGGTTAACGATGCGCCCGGTGAGACGGCGCATCGTTCATAGCAACCTGTGGTTGTCGGAAAAATGGCGCGTTCGCGGCGCGATTCCGGCGCAATCCCGTCATGTTTCCGACAATTCTGCGCTCAAATATGGGCCTCAGGTCACGAGTTCGAGCGTAAAAAAACCACAATCCGCCCACCTGGAGGCACATTCCCATGACCGATCTCGTCGAGAAAGCCCGCCTTGGCCGCACCAACGCTCTCGCCCATATTTCCGGCGCCGCACGCATGGGCCACGGCTGCGGCCGCGATGCCGTGAGCCGTCACTCGGTTCCCTTCGCCTTCGTGTCCAGCCGCGCGAAGCTGGGCGGCAGGTAATCCCCGCGACGGCCGCTGCAAGCCGTCCTGGGCAAAGGGGCGCGTCCGGGGGACGCGCCCTTTTCCGTTTGAATTCAGGCCTCTGGCCCGTCCTTTCCGGCGTCCGTTGTGACCCCGGTCCTGACCGTGGTGACGAGCGCGGCGAGCGCGCCCATGGCGAGGCGAGGAGAGCGCTACTTCGGACTGCAGGCCGGGCTTCAGCCCGGCCTCCGGCACAACAAGCGGGAGGCGGCAATCCGGCAGCGCCGGTTCTGGAAGCACCATATCCGCGACGAGGCGGATCACGCCGCGCATGTCCGGTATTGCCACATGAACCCGGTGAAGCACGGATTCGTCGAACGACCCGAGGATTGGCCGTATTCGTCGATCCACCGGGAGATCGCGGCGGGGCGATGGTAGGGTGCGTGATTTCACGCACCGATGTTGGCGCAAGGGTAGGATGCGTGATTTCACGCACCAACAATGGCCGGGGGATGGTGTTCGGGTCGGGCAATGGTGCGTGCGAGCACGCACCCTACGGCTTCATTGCAGGTCAATGTCGTCAAACCACGATTGAGCGATTCGCGCGTTTCGGCGTATCCTGTCCCTGCTGGACGGCATGGAGAGGCCGGATGCGCTGGAAAATCGAGGAATATGACGGGCATCGGTTGCTTGGCTCCTATTTGGTTCCAGGAAACTTGGGCCGGACGGGGCTGAATCGAATCCTATGCCAGCTTGCTGCGCGACATTTGAACCCGAAAGAAGTCATCGCGGCCAATCTTAGAAAGGGGATGCGTGGCAAGACCAACCTGCTTGAAGTCAAAGACGACAACGGCGGGTTGCAAGTTGGTGAGAATCCATTCCTGACCGCGCGGAAGGTGGACGAGTAGGTATGCTCACCAGAACGGCGGCTTCCATATTGCTCTTATTGCTCGCGACTACGGCGACTGCACAGTCTTTCTCAAAGGATCGCCTCAGCGATTGGCAATTCAGATTCTATGCCTGCAAGCACGTCATAATGGGTGCCGCGTTTGTCACCCGCGTAATGGATCAGCAACATGTCACGGATCAAGAAGGCATCGACGGCATTGCAGCTCAGTTGGCGCCTTTGCTCGCAAAAGGAATGCTTGAGATTGAGAAGGAATACCAATTCTCTGAGGGCGAAGCGCAGTTCGTGAGTGACCTTACGTTTGCCGTTGTTTCAGGGATGGTAGCCGGGGGATTTGAACTGTCAGACACACAACTCATGAATTCGGGAAGCGATATCTGCATCCACACCATCGATGATATGGCTCAATAAATGAACCTGTTGACACGGCCCTCGGCTTGCGCCGAGAGCGTTCGGCATTGAGGGCCTTCCATTGGAAGGTCGTCCAGGCGCCCCTCACCGCGTAAACTTCTTGTACTTCACCCGCTTCGGCTCGATGCTATCCGGCCCCAACCGCCGGACCTTGTCTTCCTCGTAGGCCTCGAAGTTGCCCTCGAACCATTCGACATGGGCGTCGCCCTCGAAGGCAAGTATATGGGTGCAGAGCCGGTCGAGAAAGAAGCGGTCGTGGGAGATGATGACGGCGCAGCCGGCGAAGTCGT
The DNA here is from genome assembly GCF_041919395.1 of Albidovulum sp. NCBI lineage: Bacteria > Pseudomonadati > Pseudomonadota > Alphaproteobacteria > Rhodobacterales > Paracoccaceae > Albidovulum > Albidovulum sp. The sequence continues at coordinate 13,599 of NZ_JAYRTX010000024.1, read as the reverse complement.
CGAGGGCGGCTTCGAGCGCCTGCAGCGTCTCCACGTCGAGGTCGTTGGTCGGTTCGTCGAGGAGGAGGACGTTGCCGCCGGATTTCAGGAGCTTCGCCATGTGGACGCGGTTCCGCTCGCCGCCCGACAGGAGCCCCACCTTCTTCTGCTGGTCACCGCCCTTGAAGTTGAACGAGGAGCAATAGGCGCGGGAGTTCACGGTGACGTCGCCAAGCTCGATCTGCTCGGCGCCGCCGGAGATTTCCTCCCACACCGTCTTGCCCGCATCCAGCGCGTCGCGGGACTGGTCGACGTAGGACAGCTTCACCGTGTCGCCGTAGCTGACGGTGCCGGCGTCGGGCTTTTCCTGCCCGGTGAGCATGCGGAAGAGCGTGGTCTTGCCGGCGCCGTTCGGGCCGATGACGCCGACGATGCCGCCGGGCGGAAGCGCGAAGGACAGGTCCTCGATCAGCTGCTTGTCGCCCATGTGCTTCTTCAGCCCCTCGACCTCGATCACCTTGCCGCCAAGGCGGGGGCCGTTCGGGATGACGATCTGGGCGCGGGAAAGCTTGTCGCGCTCGGACTGGTCGGCAAGTTCGTTGTAGCGGTCGATCCGGGCCTTCTGCTTGGCCTGCCGCGCCTTGGCGCCGGCGCGGATCCATTCGAGTTCCTTCTCCAGCACCTTCTGGCGCGCCTTGTCCTCGCGCGCTTCCTGTTCGAGGCGCTTGGCCTTCTGTTCGAGCCAGGCGGAATAGTTGCCCTCGTAGGGAATGCCGCGGCCGCGGTCCAGCTCCAGAATCCAGCCGGTGATGTCGTCGAGGAAGTAGCGGTCGTGGGTGACGATGAGGATCGTGCCCCTGTACTCGATGAGGTGCTTCTGGAGCCAGGCGATGGTCTCGGCATCGAGGTGGTTCGTGGGCTCGTCGAGCAGGAGCATGTCGGGCGCTTCAAGGAGGAGCTTGCAGAGTGCCACGCGCCGGCGTTCGCCGCCCGAGAGGGTGTCGACGTCGGCGTCGTCGGGCGGGCAGCGCAGCGCCTCCATCGCGACGTCGATCTGTGAATCGAGGTCCCAGAGGTTCTCGGCGTCGATCTCGTCCTGGAGCTTCGCCATTTCCTCCGCGGTCTCGTCGGAATAGTTCATGGCGAGGTCATTGTAGCGGTCGAGCTTGGCCTGCTTGGCCTTGACGCCCTCCATGACGTTGCCGCGGACATTGAGCGCGGGGTCGAGCTGCGGTTCCTGCGGCAGGTAGCCGACGGTGGCGCCCTTGGCGGCCCAGGCCTCACCCGAGAAGTCCTTGTCGAGGCCGGCCATGACGCGCAGGAGCGTGGACTTGCCCGAGCCGTTGACGCCGACGACGCCGATCTTCACGCCGGGCAGGAAGTTCAGGCGGATGTTCTCGAACACCTTCTTGCCGCCGGGATAGGTCTTGGAGACGCCGTCCATGTGATAGACGTACTGGTAGCTGGCCATCGGGGAAGTCCTTCGGGAAACCGGGTTTGCGCCTGAATACAGAAGCCCGGGGGGCGGGGCAACTAGAGGCGCTTTTCGAAGAAGAGTTGGGCGTAGGGGTCGTCGTTGAAGCGCGGGATTTCGGTCCAGCCGGCCTTCCGATACATCGCGACGGCCTCGGGGAGGGCAGAGTTGGTGTCGAGGCGGAGCGCTGTCATGCCCATATCGCGGGCGGCGGTTTCAATCCGGCTCATCAGGCGGGTGGCGAGGCCATGGCCGCGCACTGAGGGGTCGACCCAGAGGCGTTTGACCTCGCCCCAGGACCCGTGGCCCTTGAGACCGGCGCAAGCGATGGTGTCCGGGCCGCGGCGGGCGATGAGGAAGGTGCCTTTCGGCCGTAACATGTCGGCGGCGTCCGGATCGCGCGAGAGGGTCACGTCGAAACCTCCGGGAAAGCGGCGGGCAAGTTCGGCATAGTAGGCCGCAAGACCGGTGCGTGCGGAAGCACACCGGGGATCGGCCTCGTCTATCGTGATCTCGTCGGTCATGGGGCGAGCGTCGGTCCTGTCGCGCGTGGATGCAAGGGGGGGCGCGATTGCCCCTGAAAAGTGCGCAAGTCCCTTTTCGCCGCCCGCGAAGCGTGGAATGTCTGGCGCGATACGGTTCGAGGATGGGAAGTGCAGGGATTTCCGCTGGCGTACAGGGGCATGACGGTCGGCCTGCTCGGCGGGTCGTTCGACCCTGCGCATGAGGGCCATGCCCACATCACCCGCGAGGCGCTGAAGCGCTTCGCGCTCGACCGGGTGTGGTGGCTGGTCTCGCCCGGCAATCCGCTGAAGGTCAGCGGCCCGGCGCCGATGGCGGAGCGGATCGTGCGGGCGCGGGCCGTGATGGATCATCCGCGCGTTACCATCTCTGACATCGAGGCGCGGCTTGGCACGCGCTACACGGCAGAGACTCTGAGGCGACTCAAGGCGATCTATCCCGGGGTGCGCTTCGTCTGGCTGATGGGGGCGGACAACCTTGCCGAGTTCCACCGCTGGCAGGACTGGGACTGGATCATCGCGAACGTGCCGATCGGGGTTTTCGCGCGGCCCGGCGCGCGGCTGGCGGCGCGGGGCTCGCGCGCGGCGGACGAATATGCACGGTTCCGGATCGATGCCAGCGATGCGGGCGCGCTTGCCCGGATGCGGCCGCCGGTCTGGTGCTTTCTCGACGTGCCGATGATGAAGCATTCCTCCACCGCGATCCGCGCGCGGGGGGAGTGGCGGGCAGGCTGACCTCTTGAAGCGGACCGCCCCATGCGCGAAGGTTCGGAAGGGCGGGCGGAGGCTCTGATGGCAGGGATTTCACGGCGGCATCTTCTGGGCGGTATGGCGGCCGGTCTCGCCGCCGGCTACGGGCTGCCCGCGGCCGCCAACGCCCCGGCGCGGTCGCTCGTCCCGCCGGCGCGGGGCGGGGGGCCTGCGGTCCGCGCGCTTGGCCCTGCGGCGGTGCCGGCCGAGGACCTGATCGAGGCGGCGAAACTTGGCGGCGAGGTCGGCTACGTCGTGGCCGATGCCCGGACGGGGCTTGTCCTCGAGGCGCGCCAGGGCAACCGGCCGATGCCGCCGGCCTCGACGCTCAAGGTCATCACTTCGCTCTATGCGCTGGAGCACCTGGGCGCGGGCTACCGTTTTCCGACACGGCTGATCGCGACGGGGCCGGTCGCGGGCGGCAAGGTCCAGGGCGACCTGATCCTTGCCGGTGGCGGCGATCCGACGCTTTCGACCGACGATCTCGGCGACATGGCGGCGGCACTGAAGTCGCGAGGGATCACCGGCGTCACCGGACGGTTCCGCGTCTGGGGCGGGGCGCTCCCCCACCTTGAGGCCATCGACGAGAGCCAACCGGAGTGGCTTGGCTACAACCCCGCCGTGTCGGGGCTCAACCTCAACTTCAACCGGGTGAACTTCGTCTGGAAGCGGGCCGGAAAGGGCTACGAGGTCGGCATGGACGCCCGCGCCGAACGCTTCGCGCCGCCGGTCTATTCGGCGCGCGTTAGCCTCGCCGAACGCGATCTGCCGGTCTTCAGCTACCGGCGCGGCAAGGTGGAGGAATGGACGGTCGCAACGAAGGCGCTCGGCAAGGGCGGGAGCCGCTGGCTTCCGGTGCGCCGGCCGGAGCTTTACGCCGGCGACGTGTTCCAGACTCTTGCGCGGGCGCAGGGCATTCCGCTGCCGGCGCCGGAGGTGGCCGCGGCGGTGCCCGCCGGCGCGGTTCTGGTGGAAAGGGCGAGTGCTGAGTTGCCCGTCATCCTCCGCGACATGATGAAGTTTTCCACCAATATGACGGCGGAGGCGGTGGGCATGGCGGCTTCGGCCCGGCGCGGGGTGGCAAGCCATGTTGGGTCTGCCCGCGAGATGGCGGCCTGGCTGGGCAAGAGGACGGGGGCGAAGGCGCGCTTCGCTGACCATTCGGGCCTTGCGGGCGCCTCGCGGATATCGCCCGAGGAAATGGTGCGGGCGCTGGTGGCGCTGGGGCCGAGGTCGGGCATCCGGGCGCTGATGAAGGAGTTCGCCTTCCGCGACGAGGCCGGGCGGAAGCTGAAGCAATCCCCGGTGACGGTCGAGGCCAAGACAGGGACGCTCAACTTCGTCTCTACGCTCGTGGGTTACGTGCGCGCGCCGGAGGGAACCGATCTCGCGTTCGCGATCTTCACCGGCGATGTGGCTCGACGGGATTCCATCCCCGACAGCCAGAAGGAGAACGCGCCCGGCGTAGGTGCCTGGGTCAAGCGGTCCAAGCGTCTGCAACAACAGCTGATCGAGCGCTGGGCGGCGGTGTACGGGGCGTGACCGTCAGATCCCGTAGCGGGCGGCGGTGAGGCCCTCGAAGTCGATTTCGGGCTTCCTGCCCATCACGAGGTCCGCGACAGCGCGGCCCGAGCCGCAGGCCATCGTCCAGCCGAGCGTGCCGTGGCCGGTATTGAGGAAGAGGTTGCGGTAGGGCGTCGGGCCGAGGATCGGCGTGCCGTCCGGCGTCATCGGGCGGAGGCCGGTCCAGCCCTCGGCCCGGGACAGGTCGCCGCCCTCGGGGAAGAGATCGCCGACGACATGGCGCACCGTCGCGGTCGCATGCGGCCCGAGGCGGTCGGAATAACCCGCGATCTCGGCCGTGCCGGCGACGCGGATGCGGTCGCCCAGCCGGGTGATCGCGACCTTGTGGGTCTCGTCCATGATCGTCGATTGCGGCGCCCTGGCGTCGTCGGTGACCGGCAGCGTGACCGAATAGCCCTTGACCGGATAGACCGGCAGGCGGATGTCTATCGGACCGAGGAGCTTCGGACCGAAGGATCCGAGCGCGGAGACATAGGCATCGCCCTCGACCCGGCCGAGATCCTCGGTCATCACGCCCAGCACCCTGTCGCCCTTGACCTGGATCGTGCGGATGCGCTGCCCGTAGTGAAATTCCGCGCCAAGCGCGGCGGTCTTTTCGGCCAGCGCCATGGTGAACATGCGGCAATCGCCGGTGCGGTCGGCAGTCAGCCTCAGGCCGCCCACGAACTTGTCGCGCACGAGGGCGAGGGCGGGTTCGACCTCGATGCAGCCGTCGCGGTCCAGCACCTCGTAGGGGCTGTCGAAATCGGCGAGGATCGTCTGGTCGGCCTTCGACGCCTTGAGCTGCTTCTCGGTGCGGAAAAGCTGGAGCGTGCCCTTTTCGCGCAGGTCGAATTCGATGCCGGTATCGGCGATCAACTCGGGCAGCACGTCGCGCGAATAATTGGAAATGCGGACCATGCGCGACTTGTTGAGCCGGTACGCGTCCTCGGTGCAGTTCGTCAGCATCTCCGCCCCCCAGCGCCACATGCGCGGGCTTATGAGCGGCCAGATGAAGAGCGGGCGGCGTTTCATGAAGAGCCATTTCAGCGCCTTCGTCGGCACGCCAGGAGCGGCCCAGGGCGAGGTCATGCCGTAGCTGAGCTCGCCCGCGTTGGCGTAGCTCGTCTCCATCCCCGGGCCGGGCTGGCGGTCGAGCACCGTGACTTCGGCGCCCTGGCGGACGAGGTAGTAAGCGGTGGTGACGCCGATCACCCCGGCGCCCATGACGACGACTTTCATGTGGTTGCCCCGCTGTCCCCTTCGCGCTCCCCAGCATGGGCGCAGCACGCGCCCGTGGCAATCCCCGATGTCGGGCGGGCGAGCCGTCTCCGGCAGCGTTCAGACCGGAAAGGGGCCGCGCCAATAAACGGGCGCAGCCCTTCCACTCCTTTCGCGGCCCTGGGCCGTATCACGAACTGGTGCCCGGAGGCACGGGTTCTTCTTCCATCCAGAACGTCCCCGATGCCATGACGCAGGCGGTGCCGCTCGGCAGCACGACGAGCATCGTCCAGCTTCCGGTTTCGCTCGACCGCCAGATTTCGAAAAGCCGGGTCGCGTTTTGCAGACCGCGGGTCGTGACGGTTTCGCCATACTGCGACTGAGGCGTCTTCGAAATCGTGTCATGCGATCCGTAGGCAGTGTGCTGGGCCCGGGCCGGTGGCGCCCTTGCGGCAAGTCCCAAGACAAGACAGGAAGCGATGAGCCGAATCCACATGGTGTTCTCCATTCCTGTGAACCAGGGCCGGAGGCATTCAGGATCCCCGGCCCTGTCCGCGGAGACCTCTTCGCGTGACAGGGATACGGGGCGCGGGGACCCGCCCCGGCATGGGTTTGCCGGGAAGTTGAACGGGCTTGAGGACGGGTGAGACGACGGCCGGCCGTCGTCAGCCTCACAGCACCAGATGCCGCGCCCGGGCGCCGCGTTCGATGGCGGCTGCGGCGAGGCGGTCGATCGTCAGTTCGTGGCGGATCTCCTCAAGCAGCCTGAGTTCACTCTGGCCGAGCGTGCCGTCGGCCGCGGCCACATCGCAGGCGAGCGCGTAGGCGGTTTCCCAGAGCCGTTCGGGCAGCGCCTCGCGCGCCATGGCAAAGAGGGTGTCGAGCCCGTCATCCTCTTCCATCAGCCGGTAGACGGTCTCGGCGACCTCCTTCACCGCGTCCATGTCATAGTTCGCGAAGATCGGCAGGTGGTTCACCTGCCGCTCGATGGCGACAAGTTCGGCAGTGCGGATCGTCTCGTCGGAGACCGAGACCGTGACCATGATCGCGACGAGCGCGTCCTGGGCGGAGAAGGCGGGGAGCGTATGGGTCACGGGGTTTCGTCCTTCGCTGGTTCGGCGGGCAAATTATTGACGATACGGCCCCCTTTCAATAGGGACGGGGCTTGCGGCACGTCGGGTGCCGCCTTTCGGAAAGCACCTGAGATGACTTCGCTGCGCGATGCCGCCATGAACTCCAAAGCCTGGCCTTTCGAGGAAGCGCGCCGCGTGCTGAAACGTTACGAGAAGGCGCCGCCCGAGAAGGGCTATGTGCTCTTCGAGACGGGCTATGGCCCCTCCGGCCTGCCGCATATCGGCACCTTCGGCGAGGTCCAGCGGACGACGATGATCCGCCGCGCCTTCGAGATCATCTCGGACATCCCGACGAAGCTGATCTGCTTCTCGGACGACTTGGACGGGATGCGCAAGGTGCCGGAGAACGTGCCGCAGCAGGAGATGCTGAAGGCCAACCTGCAACGGCCGCTGACCGCCGTTCCCGACCCCTTCGGCGAGTATCCGAGCTTCGGCGACCACAACAATGCGATGCTGCGGCGGTTCCTCGATACCTTCGGCTTCGAATACGAGTTCTACTCGGCAACCGAATTCTACAAGTCCGGCCGGTTCGACGACACGCTGCGGCTGGCTTGCGAACGCTATGACGCGATCATGGAGATCATGCTGGCGAGCCTCAGGGAAGAACGGCAGCAGACCTATTCCTGCTTCCTGCCGATCCACCCCGAGACGGGGCGGGTGCTCTATGTGCCGATCAAGAACGTCGACCCGAAAGAGCATACGGTCACCTTCGACGACGAGACGGGCCGGGAATGGACGCTGCCGGTCACCGGGGGCCGTGTGAAGCTGCAATGGAAGCCCGATTTCGGCGCGCGCTGGGCCGCGCTCGGCGTCGATTTCGAGATGTATGGCAAGGATCATTCGACCAACACGCCGATCTACGACGGCATCTGCGAGGTGCTGGGCGGCCGGAAGCCCGAGCATTTCACCTATGAGCTGTTCCTCGACGAGCAGGGCCAGAAGATCTCGAAGTCGAAAGGCAACGGGCTGACGATCGACGAATGGCTGACCTATGCCTCGACGGAGTCTCTGGGCTATTTCATGTACCAGAAGCCGAAGACGGCGAAGCGGCTCTGGTGGGACGTGATCCCGAAGGCGGTGGACGAATATCACCAGCAACTCAGGGCGTTTCCCGAGCAGGATGCGGCGGCAAAGCTCGCAAACCCGGTGTGGCACATCCATGGCGGCACACCGCCGGCATCGGACATGGTGGTGCCCTTCGCAATGCTCCTGAACCTTGCGAGTGTGGCCGGGGCGAAGGACAAATCCGGTCTCTGGGGCTTCATCAGGCGCTACGCGCCCGATGCAACGCCGGAACGCAATCCGCAGCTCGATCAGGCCGCCGAGTTCGCGGTGCGGTATTTCAACGACCATGTCGCGCCGACGCGCGTCTTCCGCGCGCCGACGGACAAGGAGCGCGCGGCGATGGAGGACCTTATCGCGCGCCTCAAGGTCTGGGACGGCGGGCTTGACGCCGAGACGTTGCAGACGATGGTCTTCGCGGTCGGCAAGGACAATGGGTTCGAACCGCTGAGGGATTGGTTCACGGCGCTCTACGAAGTGCTGTTGGGCGCGAGCCAGGGTCCGCGCTTCGGCGGGTTCATCGCGCTTTACGGTATCGACGAGACGGTGCGGCTGATCGAGCGTGCGCTCGCCTATGCCGCCTGACGCGCGTCGTTTTGCGGCCTGACGCTCACGCCTCCCGCCAGATGTCCCACCAGCCGCGCCAGCGGCAGGAAAGGCCCCCGGCAGGCTCGCTGAGGAAGGGGCGGCCGAGGGCCCGGGCATCGGCGAGAAGACGCGCCTCTTCGTCCCGGGCCGCCGCGCGGATCTCGGCCGCCTCCGGCAGCGCGGCGAGCGCCTCGGCGAGATAGGCGAGGTCACGGGCGTCGCCGAGTGTTTCGCCGAGTGTCTCGGCCGCGGCCATGTGATGCGTCATCATCTCCGGCCAGATCGGCTGCAGGATGCGCGCGTGATACCAGTGGTCCTTCACGCGCTTGCGCCAGAGATGGAGCGCCTCGCCGGAAGGCTCGGTCTCGGCAGCGCGCATCGCCTTCTGCGCGGCGGTCCACGATCGTTCAAGCCCCTTTTCGAAGGCTTCGAAGCCCGCCTCCGCCACCTTCCACTTGCGGGCGCGCCCGGCGACTTCGGCGATTGCCTCGGCATGGGCCTTCAGAACGGCGTCGGGGTCGCGGGCGGCGATCGGGGCGGCGATCACCCGGTCGCGGAGCGCGGCAAGCGCCTCGGGCGGCATGTAGACGCGAGTGGCCACATTGTCGAAGCTCTGTGCGAGCACGTCGGCGTCGCGCAGGTCGGAGAGCATCCTGCCGGCATCGCGCAGCGCGGCATTCTCCCTGGCATAGGCGTCGAACCCCGGCCGGACGAGACGCAGGAGCGCGCGCGTCTTCTTAACGTTCTTGCGCAGTTCGTGGATCAATGCAACGCGCGGCATCCGGTCGGCATCGACCAGTGCCACCGAGTCCTCCAGACGTTCGCGCGCGATCCGGCGCAGGGCCTTCGTGGCCGACCGGTCCTTCGGGGTGATGCTGTAGGCCATGGGTCACTGTCCCGAAGCGTGGCGTGTCGCGCGCCAATAGAGATACGGATTGTGACACCGCGATGACAGGCCCGCCGCGCCGGGCAGCGTACGCCGGTGCAAGGCGACGGTAGGGCTTTCGGGGTAGTTCTGCCCTCGGGTCCCGCGTGGGCCGCCACTATCCCGGACGAGCGGACCTTTCCACGGCGCCGGGGGCGGCGCCATGCCGCCCCCCGTGGGCGCAGGGGGGGGCCGCTTCGGCGGGGCCTGAAACGGACAAGGGGTTTTCCGCAATGAATAAGGCGATCACCGACGGGCTGATCTTCATGCCGCCCGCCTTCGAGATGGGGCTCGACGTCTGGTCGAGCGGCGACGGCACGCCCGGGTCGCCGACCTATGCCGGTTCGCCCAATGCCGCGCTTGTGCCGGCCGACCAGGACTTCTCGGGCTGCCTCGAACTGATCAAGACCACGAGTACGGTGAAGTTGCGCCACATGGGCGACACGCCGATCCTGCCGGGCTGCTACCTGCGAATCCGCGCCCGTGTAAAGGCGATGAGCGGCAACCTTCCCGCCGTGCGCATCGCCGCCTGGGCGGGCGGCGCGGGCAATGCCCATGTGGCGGGCGTGGTCGAGGCCGGGCCCACCGTCCAACTCACCGCCTATGGCAAGGTCGAGACGGTGGAGGCCATCGTCGGCACCGGCGCCCGCGGCGGCGTCGACATGAGCTGGGGCACCGCCGCGCTATTCGGGCATTTCGGGCTCGACCTCACCGGGCTGAACGGCGGCGTGGTGCGGATCGACGACATCGAGATCGAGGACGTGACCTCGGTCTTCCTGCGCGACCTGATCGACTGGGTCGATGTGCGCGATTACGGCGCGACGGGCAACGGTGTCACCAACGACTCGGCCGCCTTCGAGGCGGCCGATGCCGCGGCGTTCGCGTCGGGTCGCTCGGTCCTCGTCTCGGCCGGGACCTATCTTCTGGACGCCGACGTGACCTTCGAGGCTCCCGCCCGGTTCGAAGGCACGGTGACGATGCCGGTCAACCGGCGCCTGTCGCTGACGCGCAGCTTCGACCTTCCTACCTATGCCGCGGCGTTCGGCAGCGAGGAGGAGGGCTTCAAGCGGGCATTCCAGGCGCTGCTGAACTTCGTCGATCACGATTCGCTCGACCTCTGCGGGCGGCGGGTCGAGGTGACGGCGCCGATCGACATGCAGGCGGCGGTGAACAACAAGACGAGTTTCGCCACCCGTCGCGTCATAAGGAACGGTCAGCTCGATGTCGTGGACGGCCCGGCCTGGGCACCTACCATCGTCACGTCTCAGGCGAGTTACAACCCGGCGAATGAGAAGGTGCTGTCCGGAGTCGTGAACATCGCCAACGTCCCGGTGGGATCGCAGGTCACCGGCACGGGCGTCGGACGCGAGGTCTATGTGACGGCGGTGAACCTCGGGGCGGGTACGCTGACGCTCAGCCAGCCGCTCTACGGCGCATCGGGGACGCAGGTCTACACCTTCACCCGCTTCAAGTACGTGCTCGACTTCGCCGGGTTCTCGGCACTCTCGAAGATGATCCTGTCGGAGGTGGAGATCCAGTGCAACGGCTATGCCAGCGGGATCATGCTGCCAGTCTCCGGCTCTCTCTTCCAGCTCCGCGACTGTTTCATCACCCGGCCGAAGAACCGCGGCATTACCTCCATCGGCGACGGCTGCCAGGGGATGCTGATCGACCGCTGCAACTTCGCCTCCGACGAAAGCGGGCTGAGGTCGCAGGACCGAATTTCGATTGCGCTCAACGCCAATGCCAACGACGTCAAGATCCGTGACTGTAGGGCGCAGCAGTTCCGTCACTTCGCCGTCCTCGGCGGCAATGGCAACCTGATCGTCGGCAACCACTGGTTCCAGGGGGATACCGAGGTGGACGGGTTGCGGCTGCCGGGGCTGATCATCGCGGGCACCGACGTCAAGACGACAATCACCGGCAACTACATCGACAACTGCTCCATCGAGTGGACGAACGAATACGAGAGCGACCCGAGCTTCGCCAACCAGTACTCCTTTGGCGGACTGACCGTGACCGGCAACACCTTCACCGCGAGCGACGTGGCGCCCTGGTTCGCCTTTCTGGTCGTGAAGCCCTACGGGCCGGGGCATTTCCTCAGGGGTGTCAACATCTCGGGCAACGTGTTCAAGGCGTTGCAGGGGGCAATCGACCGCGTGGACGCGGTGGATACGACCTTTGCGCCGCTCACCTGCAACAGCATGCGGAACGTGACCGTGGAGGCGAATTCCTTCACTGCCGTCACGCAGCCGATCGCCAACCCGGTGTTCCTGCCGTTCGACCAGACGACGGCGGCGACGGTCTGGACGGTGAACCCTGGGCCCTACCTTCCTTTCGGCGGCTGGGCGCGGAACGTGGAATCGCTTGTGGCCGAGGGGATGATCGCCGGACCGGCGAACGAAAGGCGCGGCGACATGCCCTATGTCGAGGTGGAGCAGGGCGCCGCCAAGCAGAACGTCACAGTCAACTGGGCGGCGGCATCCAAGGGGCGCATCCATCTCAAGGTGCGCATGGACAACCCCGACTGATGCCATCCGGCGCCGCGATCGCGGGCGGGCGGGAGTTCCCGCCCGTCCCCATCTCTAGAGGGGCGGTGGCGGCGGCACGGCCGAGAGGATCTCGGCCCAGAGCAGCCGCCGGTCCACAGGCTTCGACACGAAGCCGTCGATCCCGAGCGCGAGATAGTAGTCACGCTTCAGTGCGATCGCGTCTGCCGTCAGCGCCACCACGGGGACGGACGCCCAGGGTGTTTCGGCCGCACGGATTTCGCGGAAGGTGGCCTCGCCGTCCATGTCCGGCATGTTCATGTCGAGAAGCACGAGGTCGAACTCGCCCTCCGCCAGCCGGCTGAGCGCGTCCTCGCCCCCGGCGGCCTCCTCGGCCTCGATGCGCAGGGAGCGAAGCATCTGGACGACGACAAAGCGGTTCGTGGCGATGTCGTCCACGACGAGCGCGCGCAGCCGGCCGTAGACGGCTTCGGCGCCGGTTCCGGGCGGGTCGGGGATGGCGACGAAGGGAAGCTCGATGCGCGCGACGGGGCTGCCGTCGGGCGCCCGGATCACCGAGGCGCGGGCGCCCATAACCTCGGCCACGCTGTGCACGAGCGTGAGCGCAAGAGACTGTTCTGCCGCCGGGTCCGCGGCGTCTTCGCGGAGGGGATCGGGGCGGCGCCCCGCTATCGTTAGCCTGAGCCGGTCGCGGCGCCCCGGCGCGAGGGCGCAGCGGAGGTCCACGGCCGCCGGGCTGCCGGCCGGAAGCCCGTTCAGGACGACGGCGGTCAGATGGGTGAGGCACTTGCGCAGGAGGATCGGGTCGAACCGGCCGAATTCCGGCACCTCCGGCGCGATCTCCACGGTGATCTCGGGCTCCCGCGGCGCATCGAGTGGCAGCGGCAGCGACGCGATCACCTCCAGTTCGGAGCGGATGACCGCCGTCACCGGGCGGAACTTCATCCGCCCCTCGGTCGCGGAGGCGAGGTCGATCACGTCCTCCACCATCGTCCGCATCGTGCGCGCGGCTGTCTCGATCGCCGCCGCGTGTCCGCGCGCCTGCGCCGGATCGCCCTCGGTTGCCAGCAGCTGGCTGTGGCCGAGGATCGCGTTGAGCGGTGTGCGGACCTCGTGACTCATTGCCGAGAGGAAGCTTGACTTGGCCTGGCTCGCGGCACTTGCCTCCGCCGTCGCGGCGATCAGATCGGCCTGCATCCGGTGGTTCTGCGCCAGCGCGGAGCCGAAGTAGCCGAGCAGGACGATGACGGCGGCCACAGCGAGCGCGGTCCGGTAATCGATAACCGGGTCAAAGAGATACTGGAGCGGCAGCCAGAGAAGCGCGGTCGCCGCCGGCAGGCCGGAGGAGAGGCCGAAGGCGAGGTGCGTGGATCGCACGACCGAGACGCTGAGCAACGCGCCGACGAGCGCCAGGACCCCCGTGAACTTCACGAGCGGCTCCGGGTCGAGCCAGACGAAGAGCGCCGGCAGGCAGTAGGCCGTCATTCCGGCCGCGGCGTTGGCGAGGATCGCCGTGCGCCGCGCGGGCCGCGCCTCCTCGACATAGGCGCACATGAGCCGGCGCTGCATCACCTCGGTGCCGACGACGGCGAGATAGCTGAGAAAGACCGCCCAGAACGGCAGGAAGAACGTGAATACGACGCAGGTGAGGAATACTCCGAGCTGGCGCGACACGAGATCGGCCTCAAGCCGGCGCCGCTGGCGCTCGATTTCGTCCTGCCAGGTCGTCCGGTCGGTCATCGCCCTTCGCCGCAAGAACTAACGCAAACCAATTGACACTGCACAATTTCCGGCCGCCTGCCGGTTGCCGCTTCAGTCCACCATAAGGTCATTCGTAGCAAGTGCATAGGCTTTCCCGAAGCCCGCGTTGAGA
>NZ_JAYRTX010000023.1:0-34577 GCF_041919395.1 Albidovulum sp. | reverse complement strand
ATCGACCGCTTCTCCTCGTCCGTCCAGAGCCGCTTCGTCCGACGCGCCACGCCATCACCACAGTGTCCACTATCGATGGTGGACACTATCCGGCACTCTCAGCACGCGGCAGTGCGGTCAGGCCGGACGGTCACGGAGAAACGCCCCTATCCACCTTCACGAGCGCCCACGGGTGGATACAAAGGTGGATTAGAAAATCAAAAGTCCTGCAACCAGTTGGAATTGCAGGACTTTTTTGATTTGAATGGTGCCCAGGAGAGGACTCGAACCTCCACGCCTTGCGGCACTGGTACCTGAAACCAGCGCGTCTACCAATTCCGCCACCTGGGCAGGTGTCGTGACGGGCGATGTATAGCGGCCGTTCGGGCCTGTCAACGGGGCGCCGCCGGATTGCCCCCGCGCGCATTCGCGCCTTGTTTGGCGCGGCGCGGGGCGCTAATCAGGGCCGGAAATCTGCGGAGGCGCCTGCCCATGTCCAAGCTCGTCACGATCTACGGCGGTTCGGGGTTCCTCGGCCGGTACATAGCCCGGCGGCTCGCCAGGGAGGGTTGGCGCATCCGCATCGCCGTGCGGCGGCCGAACGAGGCGCTGTTCGTGCGCCCCTACGGAGCGGTGGGCCAGGTCGAGCCGGTGCTGTGCAACATCCGCGACGACGCCTCCGTGCGGGCGGCGATGGCTGGCGCTGGTGCGGTGGTCAACTGCGTGGGAACCTTCGACAAGGGCGGCCGCAACAATTTCGAGGCCGTGCAGGCGGACGGGGCCGCACGGATCGCCCGGATCGCTGCCGAGAACGGGGTGGAGCGGCTTGTCCATGTCTCCGCGATCGGCGCCGACGCGGGGTCCGACAGTGCCTACGCCCGGTCCAAGGCCGCCGGCGAGACGGCGGTCAAGGGCGCGTTCCCTTCGGCGGTGATCCTGCGCCCGTCGGTCATGTTCGGGCCCGAGGACCAGTTCTTCAATCGTTTCGCCGGCATGTCGCGTCTCGGTCCTGTTCTGCCCGTCGTCGGTGCCGAGACGAGGTTCCAGCCGGTCTATGTCGACGATGTGGCGCAGGCAGCGGTCAAGGCCGTGAAGGGTGAGGTGCCCTCGGGTACCTACGAACTCGGAGGGCCGGACGTCGGGACCTTCCGCGACCTGATGCACGGGATGCTCCGCGTCATCGGGCGTCGTCGGCTCGTGGTCGCTCTGCCGTTCTGGATCGCGCGGATCATCGCCGCGCTTCTTGACTTCGCGTCGCTTGCGACCGGGCGGCTCGTCGCCAACCGGGTGCTGAGCGGCGACCAGGTGAAGATGCTCCGCCGCGACAACGTCGTCGCGCCAGGCGCGAAGGGGTTCGCGGATCTCGGCATCACGCCAACGCCGGCCGAGGCGGTCTTGCCGGACTATCTCTGGCGCTTCCGCCCGTCGGGTCAGTACGAGGCGATCAAGGCCTCGGCGAAGAATCTCCGCGGCCACGGCTGATCGACTGGCGGGAACGGAGCCCCAGCCGGGGCGGAATTGTTTCTTTTTCCACCACTTTTCCGGAATCGTTTGACCTCGCCGCCGTCAAGGGGGACATTGTCCGCCGGGAACGGTGTTGATTGATCGTGGGAAGGGCGTCGGATGACGGCTCGGCTGTTGCTGCATATCGGGTACCACAAGACCGCCACGTCCTGGATGCAGCAGCGTCTTTTCGTGCATGAGCATGGCTATCACCAGATCGCCCGCCACCGGGAAGTCTGGGACAATGTCGTCGCGCCGCATGGTCTTCTCTTCGACCCCCGGGCGATGCGTGCGGTGATATCGGAGGGCATGCGCGGCGTGCCGTCGGGCATGGTGCCCGTGATTTCGTCGGAGATTCTTTCCGGCCATCCCTTCTTCGGCGGCATGGGCAGCGACGACTTCGCGCGGCGGCTCAAGGCCATCGCACCGGATGCCAGGATCCTGATTTCCATCCGTTCCCAGATGCGCATCCTGACCTCGGTCTACATGCAGTACCTGCTGCGCGGCGGCACGATGAGCCCCGAACTCTTTTTCGCGGGCGATCCGGAGCTCGGTTTCTACGGGTTCCGGCCCGAGCATTTCGAGTATCACCGGCTGGTGAAGCTCTATCAGGACCTCTTCGGCGCCGAGAACGTCCACGTCATCACGCAGGAGAGCCTGAAGACCGACATGGACGGTGCGACGAACCGGCTTGCGGAGTTCGCCGGAAACACCTCGTTCCATGGTGTGCTGCCGTCGCACCGGTCGGCGTACGCGCCAAGCTATCCGGAATACGCCGTGCCGCTTCTGCGTCGCATCAACAAGTTGCAGAAGAGCGTCCTTGTTCCGGCACCCACGGTCCGCATCGGCACCACGCCGGACGGGTTTTACCGCGCCTTCGGGTATCTGCTGAGGCGGCCGCCGTTTTCGAGGCTGCTCAAGGGATATCATCCGGTCTCGGAGCATGTGGAGAAGACGTTCCGCGGCCGGTTCGATGACAGCAACCGCGAGCTTGCGAAGTTCGTGGGACATTACCTCGATCTGTCGGAGTATGGCGGCGGCGCGACCATGCCGAAGGCCGCGGCTTCGGCAAATGGGGCGAAGCGGCTGGCCACGGCGCGCTGATCCGCCCGGCCTTGTGACTCCGCCAGCGCGGGCTTAAAGCTCCGCGTGCTGTAGTGCGGAAGGAAGGGCCCTGCGATGAGCGATACGCTGACTGCCCTCGTTCTCGGGCTTGTCGAGGGGCTGACGGAGTTCATACCGGTATCTTCCACCGGGCATCTCCTTCTGGCAGGGCATTTCCTCGGCTTCGAAAGCGCGGGAAAGACATTCGAGGTGGTCATTCAGCTTGGCGCCGTGCTCGCCATTCTGGGCGTCTACGCGGCGAAGATCACGCGCACCGTGGTCGGATTGCCCTCGGACCCCCAGGCGCGTCGCTTCGCCGGGTCGGTCCTCCTGGCCTTCCTGCCCGCGGTCGTGGTGGGCGTGCTGGCCCACGACTTCATCAA
Organism: Albidovulum sp.; assembly: GCF_041919395.1. Lineage (NCBI taxonomy): Bacteria > Pseudomonadati > Pseudomonadota > Alphaproteobacteria > Rhodobacterales > Paracoccaceae > Albidovulum > Albidovulum sp. The sequence continues at coordinate 31,608 of NZ_JAYRTX010000023.1, read as the reverse complement.
GGACGTGCTGTTCGAGAGTCCCCGGCTCATCGCCTCAATGCTCATTGCCGGAGGCGTGGTGCTTCTGGTGGTGGACCGTCTGCCGCTCAGCCCCCGATATCGCGACGCCGAACGCTTCCCTCTCTGGATGGCCTTCGGCATCGGTGTCGTCCAGTGCCTCGCCATGATCCCCGGCGTGTCCCGCTCGGGCGCCACGATCGTCGGCGCGCTCGCCTTCGGGGCGGACAAGAGGTCGGCGGCGGAGTTCTCGTTCTTTCTCTCGATGCCGACGATGGCCGCCGCCTTCACCTACGACCTCTGGAAGAACCGCGACGTCCTCGACTGGGGCGCGCTGGGCCAGATCGCCATCGGTTTCGGGGCGGCCCTCGTGACGGCGGTTCTCGTCGTCAATTGGCTTCTCGGATACGTCAGCCGGCATGGATATGCCCTCTTCGGCTGGTGGCGAATCATCGTCGGAGCTGCGGTTCTGGCTGCGCTGAGCCTCGGTTACTGAGCATAACGTCAGCATGCATTACCTTTTTTCGCCAATTCTCCTCCTCAAACGCGGAACTTCGCTCGAGAATCGACAAAATAGGTAAGCTATTCTGACTTTTATTCTGGCCGGAACAGCGGTAGCAATGCGCACCCTGAGTTCCGCCGGAAAGTTCCGCCCATGGCCAAGCAGCGCATGCTCCAGTTCGTGACCGTCTCGAGGGAGATGCCGGAGAAACGTGCGGCAAGCGTCCGCGCGCTGGACTTCAACGAGATTTACCGCGAGTTCGCTGCCCAGAAAGCGGCCGAGCAGGCCGGCCGGTGCAGCCAGTGCGGCGTGCCCTATTGCCAGACCCATTGCCCCCTGCACAACAACATTCCCGACTGGCTCAGGATGACGGCCGAAGGCCGGCTTCAGGAAGCCTACGAGCTTGCCCAGGCGACCAATACCTTCCCGGAGATCTGCGGCCGCATCTGCCCGCAGGACCGTCTTTGCGAGGGCAACTGCGTCATCGAACAGGCGGGCCACGGCACCGTCACCATCGGCGCGATCGAGAAATACATCACCGACACTGCCTGGGACATGGGCTGGGTGAAACCCGTGAAGCCGGTGCAGGAGCGCGCCGAAAGCGTCGGCATCATCGGCGCGGGACCGGGCGGGCTGGCGGCGGCCGAAGCGCTGCGCCGGGCGGGGATCCAGGTCACGGTCTATGACCGCTACGACCGCGCGGGCGGGCTCATGACCTACGGCATCCCCGGCTTCAAGCTGGAGAAGGACGTGGTGATGCAGCGGATCGCCCAGCTGGAGCAGGGTGGCGTGCAGTTCGTGCTGAACTGCAATGTTGGCGATGACCTCGCCTTCGACGCGATCCGCGGCAAGCATGACGCCGTGATCATCGCCACCGGCGTCTACAAGAGCCGCGACCTCGGCGGACCGAACGCGAATGCCACCGGCATCGTCCGCGCGATCGACTACCTGACCGCCGCGAACCGCAAGAGCTTCGGCGACGACGTGCCGGAGTTCGATTCCGGCGAGTTGAACGCGGAAGGCAAGCGCGTCGTCGTCATCGGCGGCGGGGACACCGCGATGGACTGCGTGCGCACCGCGATCCGCCAGGGCGCGCAGTCCGTGAAGTGTCTCTACCGCCGCGACCGGGCCAACATGCCGGGCAGCCAGCGCGAGGTCGCCAACGCCGAGGAGGAAGGCGTCGATTTCGTCTGGCTGACCGCGCCGCGGGGCTTCACCGCCGGCGAGGCCGTCGAAGGCGTGCTCGTCCAGCAGATGCGGCTCGGCGCGCCGGATGTCACGGGACGCCAGTCGCCGGAAGTGATCGACGGCGCCGATTATGTCGAGCCCGCGGATCTGGTGATCAAGGCGCTTGGCTTCGAGCCGGAGGATCTGCCGAAGCTCTGGGGCGTCGAGGGGCTGGAGGTCACCCGCTGGGGCACCGTGAAGGCCGACTTCCGCAGCCACGCGACAAGCCTGCCCGGTGTCTTCGCGGTGGGCGACATCGTGCGCGGCGCCTCCCTTGTCGTCTGGGCGATCCGCGACGGGCGCGAGGCCGCCGACAGTGTGCTGACCTACCTTGCCGGCGCGCAAGCGGTGGCGGCGGAATGAGGCGCGGCCACCCCGGAAATGTCTGCCGGATCGGCGTCGGGCGCCTGTCGGTTTGGCCTCGGATATCTGTCTCGACAATCCGCGCGCCGCAATGATTAACGGGTCAGTGACGCTGACCTTGAGAGTGAAGGAAGCCTGACCGTGACGAACGCAGCCGGGATCGTGTTGACAGGGGCGCTCGCGCTGCTCGCCCCGGCCGCCGTCGCAGGCGGCAGGTTCGCCGCGCCGCAGGGTTGCGAGGTCTTTGCGACCGTGCAGATGCGCTCCTGCCAGGTCTCGCAGCACTACCGCTGCCAGGGCGACGCGGCGGGCGAGCAGTGGGCGCTCTACATGGACGGCCAGGGACCCTACTACCTTTCCAAGATCGACGCCGAGACGCGCTGGCTGGAGAGCTACGACCTGACGACGGGCGAGAAGGACCGGCTGTCCGCCGAGACGGATCCGGCGTCTTTCACAACGCTCCTTTCCACCGGGCGCGACGACTACGACTTCACGACCGAAAGCGGGACCGGCGAGGTCCGCCGCTATACCGGCTATGACGAACTGACGGGCGAGCGTGTGACCATCGACGGTGTGACGCTGGAGCGCACGCGCTTCGACCTTACGGCCTGGGACGCCGGAGGCCAGATGCTCTGGCACCGCAAAGGGCGCCAGCTCGTGCACCGCGACTGGAGGCTCTTCTGGGCCGACAGCGAGGATTTCGAGAACAGCTTCGGCGACCGGGAACGCCTCGTGGACACGCCGATGCAGTTTGCGTTGCCAGGTGAGAAGGGGTTCCTGTCATCGGAGCCGATCTACGACTGCGACGAGCTGGTGACTGAGGCGACGCAACCCTTTCCAACCCTCTCGATCGGAGGATGACTGCCATGACCGAGTTTGACATGCACTGGGCCGAGGCAGAGGCCACCAAGCGCCACTGGATGGCCGAAAACAGTCTCTATCGCAGCGAAGACGAGCATTCCTCCTGCGGCGTGGGGCTCGTGGTCTCCGTCGACGGCAAGGCCAGCCGCAAGGTCGTGGCGAACGGGATCGAAGCCCTGAAGGCCGTCTGGCACCGCGGCGCCGTCGATGCCGACGGCAAGACCGGCGACGGCGCGGGCATCCACGTGCAGATCCCGGTGAAGTTCTTCTACGACCAGGTGCGGCGCACGGGGCACGAGCCTGATCCGAGGAAGCTGATCGCCGTCGGCCAGGTCTTCCTGCCGCGCACCGATTTCGGCGCGCAGGAGCGCTGCCGTACCATCGTGGAGACGGAAGTCCTGCGGATGGGCCATTACATTTATGGCTGGCGGCATGTGCCGGTGGACACGAGCGTGCTGGGCGAGAAGGCCAACGCGACGCGCCCCGAGATCGAGCAGATCCTGATCCGCTGCGAGAAGGACATCGACCAGGAGCAGTTCGAGCGCGAGCTCTACATCATCCGCCGCCGGATCGAGAAGGCGGTGATCGCGGCGCAGATCGCCGGGATGTACATCTGTTCCTTGTCCTGCCGGTCGGTGATCTACAAGGGCATGATGCTGGCCGAACAGGTCTCGGTCTTCTACCCGGACCTGATGGACGACCGCTTCGAGAGCGCCTTCGCCATCTATCACCAGCGCTATTCGACCAACACCTTCCCGCAGTGGTCGCTGGCGCAGCCCTTCCGCATGCTCGCCCACAACGGCGAGATCAACACGCTGAAAGGCAACGTCAACTGGATGCGGAGCCACGAGATCCGCATGGCTTCGGCGGCCTTCGGCGAGATGGCAGAGGACATCAAGCCGATCATCCCGGCGGGCACGTCGGATTCCGGCGCGCTCGATTCCGTGTTCGAGGTGATGGTCCGCTCCGGCCGCTCGGCGCCGATGACAAAGACCATGCTGGTGCCGGAAGCCTGGTCGAAGGCCACGACCAACATGCCGAAGGCCTGGGCCGACATGTATGCCTATTGCAACAGCGTGATGGAGCCCTGGGACGGGCCGGCGGCGCTGGCGATGACCGACGGGCGCTGGGTCTGCGGCGGTCTCGACCGCAACGGGCTCAGGCCGATGCGCTATGTCGTCACCGGCGACGGCCTCCTGATCGCGGGCTCCGAGGTCGGGATGGTGCCCGTGGACGAGGCGGTGGTGCGCGAGAAGGGCGCGCTCGGCCCGGGGCAGATGATCGCCGTCGACATGAAGGAGGGCAGGCTCTACCACGACCGGGAGATCAAGGATCGCCTGGCGGCGAGCCAACCCTTCGGCGACTGGCTGTCGAAGGTGATCGACCTCAACTCGATCATGCGCGACGTGCCGGAAAAGGCCGTGTTCGAGGGCGCCGAGCTGCGCCGCCGCCAGATCGCGGCCGGCTACACTCTGGAAGAGCTGGAGCAGGTCCTGGCCCCGATGGCGGACGACGGCAAGGAGATGGTCGCCTCCATGGGCGACGACACGCCGGCTGCCGTGCTGTCGAAGCAGTACCGCCCATTGAGCCATTTCTTCCGGCAGAACTTCAGCCAGGTGACGAACCCGCCCATCGACTCGCTTCGCGAGGCGCGGGTGATGAGCCTCAAGACCCGGTTCGGCAACCTCAAGAACGTGCTGGACGAGGACAGTTCCCAGACCGAGATTCTCGTGCTGGAGAGCCCCTTCCTCGCGAATGCCGAATTCGGCGAGATGGTGCGCCAGTTCGGCGCCAACGTCGCCTTCATCGACTGCACCTTCCCCGCTGACGGCCAGCCCGATGCGCTGAGGCTCGGGCTGGAACGCATCCGGGCGGAGGCGGAGGATGCCGTGCGCTCGGGCGCGGGGCACCTGGTGCTGACCGATCAGCACCAGTCCGAGGCGCGGGTGGCGATGCCGATGATCCTTGCGACCTCGGCGGTGCATTCCTGGCTGACACGCAAGGGGCTCAGGACCTTCTGCTCGCTGAACGTCCGGTCGGCCGAGTGCATTGACCCGCATTACTTCGCCGTTCTCATCGGCTGTGGCGCGACCACGGTGAACGCCTACCTGGCGCAGGATTCGATCGCCGACCGCATCCGCCGCGGCCTGATCGAGGGGAGCCTGGTCGATGCGATGCGCCGCTACCGCGACGCGATCGACGCGGGCCTGCTGAAGATCATGTCGAAGATGGGAATCTCGGTCGTCTCCTCCTACCGCGGCGGCCTGAACTTCGAGGCGGTGGGGCTGTCCCGCGCCATGGTCGCGGAATACTTCCCCGGAATGCAGAGCCGCATCTCGGGCATCGGCGTTTCGGGCATCCAGCACAAGCTGGAGGAGATCCACGCGAAAGGCTGGAAGGGCGGCGCCGATGTCATGCCCGTCGGCGGCTTCTACAAGTCGCGGCGGTCGGGCGAAAAGCACGCCTGGGAGGCGCAGACCATGCACCTTCTGCAATCGGCCTGCGACCGCGCGAGCTATGACCTCTGGAAGCAGTATTCGGCCGCGATGCGGGCAAACCCGCCGATCCACATCCGCGACCTTCTGGACATCAAGCCCCTGGGCCGGCCGGTGCCGATCGAGGAGGTCGAGAGCATTACCTCGATCCGCAAGCGCTTCGTCACGCCGGGGATGTCGCTCGGCGCGCTCAGCCCCGAGGCGCACATGACGTTGAACATCGCCATGAACCGGATCGGCGCGAAGTCCGACAGCGGCGAGGGCGGCGAGGATCCGGCGCATTTCCTGCCGATGCCGAACGGCGACAACCCCAGCGCGAAGATCAAGCAGGTGGCCTCCGGCCGGTTCGGCGTGACCGCGGAATACCTCAACGCCTGCGAGGAGCTGGAAATCAAGGTCGCGCAGGGCGCCAAGCCCGGCGAGGGCGGCCAGCTTCCGGGGATGAAGGTCACGCAACTGATCGCGCGGCTGCGCCATTCGACGCCGGGCGTGACGCTGATCTCGCCGCCGCCGCACCATGATATCTACTCGATCGAGGACCTCGCGCAGCTGATCTACGACCTTAAGCAGATCAACCCGCGCGCCAAGGTCACGGTGAAGCTCGTCGCCTCATCCGGCGTCGGCACCATCGCGGCGGGCGTGGCCAAGGCCAGGGCCGACGTGATCCTCGTCTCGGGTCACAACGGCGGCACCGGCGCCTCGCCCGCGACCTCGATCAAGTACGCGGGGCTCCCGTGGGAGATGGGTCTGACCGAGGCTCATCAGGTGTTGGCGATGAACAAGCTCCGCGACCGGATCACGCTCAGGACCGATGGCGGCCTGCGCACCGGACGCGACATCGTCATGGCGGCGATGATGGGCGCCGAGGAATACGGCATCGGCACTGCCGCGCTGATCGCCATGGGCTGCATCATGGTGCGTCAGTGCCAGTCGAACACCTGCCCGGTGGGCGTCTGCACCCAGGACGAGAAGTTGCGCGCCGTGTTCAACGGCACGGCCGACAAGGTGGTGAACCTCATCACCTTCTACGCCCAGGAAGTGCGCGAGATCCTCAGCCAGATCGGCGCCCGGACGATGGACGAGATCATCGGCCGCGCCGATCTCCTGACGCAGGTGAGCCGGGGGCACGCCGACCTCGACGACCTCGACCTCAACCCGCTCCTCATCACCGTCGATGGGTCGGACCGGATTGTCTATGACCGGTCGAAGCCGCGGAACGCGGTGCCCGACACGCTGGATGCCGAGATTATCCGCGACGGCGCGCGGTTCTTCGAGGACGGCGAGAAGATGCAGCTTTCCTATGCGGTCCGGAACACCCACCGGACCATCGGGACGCGCGCATCCTCGCTCATCGTCCGGAAGTTCGGGATGCGCAACAACCTGCAGCCGGATCACCTGACCGTGAAACTGACAGGGTCTTGCGGCCAGTCCCTCGGCGCCTTCGCGGCACCGGGGCTGAAGCTCGAGGTTTCGGGCGACGCGAACGACTACGTCGGCAAGGGCCTGTCGGGCGGCATGATCGTCGTGCGACCGCCGATGACCTCGCCCCTTGAGGCATCGGAGAACACGATCATCGGCAATACCGTGCTCTATGGCGCGACCGACGGGCATCTCTTCGCCGCCGGCCGGGCGGGCGAACGCTTCGCCGTGCGCAACTCCGGTGCGAAGGTCGTGGTCGAAGGCTGCGGCTCGAACGGCTGCGAGTACATGACGGGCGGCGTCGCGGTCATCCTCGGCCGCATCGGCGCGAACTTCGGCGCGGGCATGACCGGCGGCATGGCCTATGTTCACGATCCCGACGGCACGGCAGAGGACCTGATGAACCTCGAGACGGTCGTCACCTGCGCGGTCAGCCATCCGCACTGGGAAGCGCAGCTGAAGGGCCTCGTGGAACGGCACGCCGCCGAGACCGGGAGCCTGAAGGCCAAGCGCATCCTCCAGCACTGGTCGGCGGAGCGGGCGAACTTCATCCAGGTATGCCCGAAGGAGATGCTCGTGCATCTGACGCATCCCCTCAGCGCGGACGCCGAGGCCGTTCCGGCAGAGTAGGCCCGCGCCGTCATTTGCCCCGGTACCGGCGGTCGGGCGGACGCGGAAAGCCGACACGGGGCATTCCGGCAACAGCGCCGGCAAAAGCGCCCTGCCGCAGGGCCATGGCGGCGCCGTCAAGGTTGACGGGCGCCGCCTTGGCGGTTCCACTTTGCCACCAGTCCGGAACCAGCGCGCGGCGGGCGCATGCCGACGACCTATCAGGAGCAATTTTTTGCCATGGACCCCTCGGCGCCGCCGGGGGCAGGGACGCCGCTGACTGTCCAGCAGCTCGACCTCGTGGACTGGCAGAACAACGCCGTCATAAACACCAACAACAACAACGGCGACCGCATCGACGGCTCCGACATCCGGCAGATGTATCCGGGCGACACGATCACGGTGATCATGAGGGGCCAGACGGTCACGATCACCGGCGTCACGTTCTACCTCGCGGACGGGCGCGTCCTGTTCACGCCGACGGACGGCACGCGGCTCTTCGACGCGACGTTCCAGAGCTCGACCTTCGTCAACACGCAGGGCGGGCTGCCGGTTGGCGCCTTCTCGCCCCCCTGTTTCACGCCGGGCACGCGAATCCGCACTCCCGGGGGTGACATGCCGGTGGAGGCTCTGGCGGCGGGCGATCTCGTCGACACGCTCGATCGTGGCCCGCAGCGGCTGCGCTGGACCGGCCGGCGGAAGGTGGACGGCACGGGCGGCTTCGCCCCGGTGCGGATCGCGCAGGGCGCGCTCGGCAACCGGCGGGCGCTCGTCGTCTCGCCGCAGCACCGGATGCTCATCACCGGCTGGCGGGCGGAACTCCTTTTCGGCGAACCCGAGGTGCTGGTCGCGGCGATCCACCTTGTCGGCTGGCCCGGGATCGAACGCGCGCCGGTGCCGGAGGTGGACTACTGCCATCTCCTGTTCGCCGACCACGAGGTCATCTTCGCCGAGGGCGCGCCCACGGAAAGCTTTCATCCGGGCAGCATCCTCATGGAGGCGGACAGGGCGCTTTACGCCGAGATCGTGTCGATCTTCCCCGAGCTTGCGGCGTGTGACCCGGAAAGCGTATCCGCCGCGCGCCCGGTCCTCGCCGGACGAGAGGCGCGCGTTCTCGCCGGCTGAATCCGCCCGCGACGGCGTGATCGGCTTGACCCCGACGGCCCGCGCGTGATTGATCTCCTCCGATGGCGAAGGGCAGCAAACCGAGATCGAGATCGCGACGGAAGCCCGCGCCGGCGCGCGCGGGCGTCAGCCTGCGCGACCTCCTAGGATGGGCCGGACGGGGGCTCCTTGGCCTTGTCGGGCTGTTCCTGTTCCTCGTCCTCGCCTTCACCGTCGCGAACCCCGTCTTCACCCCCTACATGATCGCCGAAAGCTGGCGCCATGGCGGCATCAGCCGGGACTGGGTCGACCTGGAGGACATGGCGCCCGAGATGGCGCGGTCGGTGGTGGCGGCGGAGGACGCGAATTTCTGCCTGCACTGGGGCTTCGACATGCACGCGATCCGCGCCGCGCTCGACGAGGGGGCGGGGCGGGGCGCCTCCACCATCACGCAGCAGGTGGTAAAGAACGTCTTTCTCTGGCAGGGGCGGAGCTGGCCCAGAAAGGCGCTGGAGGCATTGATGACGCCGGTGGTGGAGCTTTTCTGGACGAAGCGGCGGATCGTCGAGGTCTACCTGAACGTCGCCGAGACCGGGAAGGGCCTGTTCGGCGCGGAGGCTGCGGCCAAAGCCTACTTCGGGCGCAGCGCCGCCGACCTGACGCCTTCGCAGGCCGCGCTGGTCGCGGCAGCGCTGCCTGATCCGAAGGGCCGCAATCCCGGCCGGCCTTCGGGATTCCTGAGGAAACGCGCCGCCGAGATCGCAGACGGGGCGGCGACGATCCGCGCCGACGGCCGCGCAGACTGTTTCGAGGATTGATCGCGCCGGGCGCGGCCGGTATCACGGGGCCGCATCCGCGACACGAGTTCCGCCAATGACCCGCCTCTTTCATGTCCCGCTCTCTCCCTTCTGCCGCAAGGTCCGCCTGACGCTTGCGGAGAAGCGGATCGAGGTGGAGCTGGTGGAGGAGCGCTACTGGGAACAGGGACCAGAGTTCCTGCGCCGCAATCCTGCGGGCAAGATCCCGGTGATCAGACTGAACGGACGGACGATGTCCGAGAGCCAGGCAATCTGCGAGTACCTCGACGAGACGGTGCCCGAGCCGCGGCTGATGCCGCGCGATCCGGAGGGGCGCTACGAGGTGCGCCGGCTCTGCGCCTGGTTCGACGACAAGTTCCACGCCGAAGTGACCTCGAAGCTCCTCTACGAGCGAGTGAACAAGAAGGTGATGAAGCTCGGCTATCCGGATTCGAAGAACGTCAAGTCCGGCTCGGCGCGCATCAAGTATCACCTCGACTACCTGAGCTGGCTTCTCGATCAGCGGCGATGGCTTGCGGGCAACGAGATGACGCTGGCGGATTTCGCCGCCGCCGCGCATCTCTCGAGTCTCGACTACATCTCGGACGTGGACTGGAACCGCAGCCAGAACGTGAAGGACTGGTATGCCAAGATCAAGTCGCGGCCATCGTTCCGGTCGCTCCTGGCCGACCAGGTGCCGGGTTTTCCGCCGCCGACGCATTATGCCGACCTGGATTTCTGAGGTGGGCGGCCGGGGGCGCCAGCCCCGGACCCCCGAGGTATTTGGGGCAAGATGAACGCCGCGGAGTTCAGGGCCGCGATCACCGCACGCGCCGTGGCAGAGGGGTTTTCGGCGGTCGGTTACTGTGCGCCCTCAGCGATCCCCAAGGCGGCGGGACGGCTCGCGGCCTTCGTCGCGGCCGGACGGCACGGGCAGATGGGCTGGATGGCGGAACGGATGTCCTGGCGCGGCGATCCGGCCGCGCTCTGGCCCGAGGCACGGACGGTGATCATGCTGGCCGAAAGCTACACGCCCGGCTACGACCCGCTGGCCGTTCTTGCCGAGCGCGGCCGCGCGGCGGTGTCCTGCTATGCACAGGGAAGGGATTACCACGATCTGATGAAGAAACGGCTGAAGCGGGTCGGGCGCTGGCTGATCGAGGAGGCCGCGAAGGGGTCTCAACCGGCCGAAATCAAGGTCTTTGTCGATACCGCGCCGGTGATGGAGAAGCCCCTGGCGGAGGCCGCCGGGCTCGGCTGGCAGGGCAAGCACACCAACCTCGTGAGCCGCGATCTGGGAAACTGGTTCTTCCTCGGCGCGATCTTCACCACGCTCGACCTGCCGAAGGACGAGGCGGGCACCGATCACTGCGGCTCCTGCCGGGCCTGTCTCGACATCTGCCCGACGGGCGCCTTCCCGGCACCCCGCCAGCTCGACGCGCGGCGCTGCATCTCCTACCTGACGATCGAGCACAAGGGCCCGGTGGAGGAGGCGCTGCGGCCCCTGCTCGGCAACCGGATCTATGGTTGCGACGATTGCCTCGCGGTCTGCCCGTGGAACAAGTTCGCGCAGGCCGCGCATGAAACGGGCTATGCCGCGCGGGTGGGCGCTCCGCCGCTGGCGGAGCTGGCGGCACTCGACGATGCCGCGTTCCGGGAGCGCTTTGCGGGGAGCCCGATCAAGCGGATCGGGCGCGACCGCTTCCTGCGCAACGTCCTTTACGCCATCGGAAATTCCGGCGATCGGGGTCTTCGGGACGCGGCGGCGGCGCGGCTTGGCGACCCCGACCCGACAGTGGCGGATGCCGCTCGCTGGGCGCTGCGGCGGCTGGCGGAATAGGGCCGGCGGGGTGCGGCTGCGGAAATCGGGGTGGCCATGCGGGTGATTCGGCTTCATCCTTGGTTGTCCCGCTCAGTCGGGCGGAGGAACCGAGGAGGAAACCATGAGCCGGCCTGCTGCTGACCGCCGCACGAGTTCCGAGGGAAGCCGTCTGAAGCGCTTCGTAGAGATCGAGAGAACCCAGGGATCGGAGGGCAGCCATCCTGCCGCCCGCGCGCTGCACGAACGCCCCGCGGAGCGCGACGACGGCACCAAGGTGCGGGAGTATGCCCGGATCGAGCGGGGGCGGACGGCCTGACGGCGGGCCTTCGGCCTCAGCCTCCGTCATCGAGGATCGCCAGAATCGCGTCGAATCCGCGCGCGGCCGCGTGGTCGCGGGGCGTTCTTCCGTCCCGGTCTGTGATCTTCTGGTCCGCTCCGGCCGCGACCAGCGCCTGGACGGTCGCCTGGTGGGTCGGGCCGCCATCACCGAGGATCACCGCCTCCAGGAGCGCGGTCCAGCCGAGGTTGTTGACGTGATCGAGCGGCGCGCCCGCCGCTATGAGGCGGCGCACGATCTCGGCATGGCCAAGCTCGGACGCGGCGATGAGCGCGTTGCCGTCCCAGTTGGTGTGGATCAGGTCGGGCCGGTTGCCGAGGTCGAGGGCAAGCGACATGAGGGCGAGATCGCCCGCGACGGCAGCGATGGTGACGACATCGTAGCCCTGCCAGTCCTGCGCGTTCATGTCGGCGCCGCCCTTGGCGAGTGCCTTCAGCGCCGCGTCCGCCGAGGCGAAGGCAGCGAGAATCGTCGCCGTCCTTCGGCGCCGGTCGCGGGCGTTCAGTCCGGCGCCCTCGGCGATCAGGCGGCGGATCGACGCCGCGTCGTCGTCGAGCGCGGCACGGTGGAGGCCGCGGTAGCCGGCGGTCTCTTCGGGCGAGGGCGCGACCTGGGCGGCGGCCGGTGCGGCGGCGAGGAGAAGAAGCGCGACGAGCAGGCGGATCATCGGGAACTCCCTAAGACGCGGACGGGCGGCGGGCTTGCCGGGGCGGGGCCGTCCGACCATATGGGACAGGAACCGGAGATGGGGCGCCAGCATGGACTTTCGCGAAAGACTTTCCGACTTTCTGGAACGCCCCGCCATCCGTCGCGGCATCATCGGCGTGATCGTCCTGAACGCCCTGATCCTCGGGCTCGAAACCTCCGGGCGTGCCATGGCGGCGGCGGGCGACCTGCTGGTTACGCTTGACCGGATCTGCCTTGCGATCTTCGTGGCCGAGATCGGTTCGAAGCTTTTCGTCCGCCGGCTGGGGTTCTTCCGCGACGGCTGGAACCTCTTCGACTTCGTCATCGTCGCCGTCGCGCTCGTGCCCGCCGGGCAGGGATTCGCGGTGCTGCGGGTACTGCGCATCCTCAGGGTCCTTCGGCTCGTCTCCGCTGCGCCACGGCTCAGGCGCGTGGTGGAGGGGTTCCTAACCGCGCTACCGGGCATGGGCTCGGTCTTCCTGCTGATGGGGATCATCTTCTACGTCGGCGCGGTGATGGCGACGAAGCTCTTCGGCGCGACCTTCCCCGAATGGTTCGGCACGCTCGGCCGGTCGGGCTACACGCTCTTCCAGGTGATGACGCTGGAAAGCTGGTCGATGGGAATCGTGCGGCCGGTGATGGAGGTCCACGACTGGGCCTGGGCCTTCTTCCTGCCCTTCATCCTCGTCACCACCTTCGCGGTGATGAACCTCGTCGTCGGCCTCATCGTGAACTCGATGCAGGCCGCGCACAGCGCCGAGGAGGTGGCCCAGACGGATGCCTACCGGGAAGAGGTTCTGGCACGTCTGAAGGCGATCGAAACGCGGCTCGAACCGCCGAAGTAGAGACGATTCAGGCGCGCAGTCCAGCAACCATGGCCACGCCAAGCACCTCCAGCACCTTCGCTTCGATCTCGGCCGCATTCATGCCGGCCACGGCATACATGTCCTCGGGCGAGGCCTGGTCGATGAAGGTGTCGGGGAGCACCATGGCGCGGAACTTCAGACCGCGGTCGAAGACGCCTTCCTCGGCCAGAAGCTGGGCGACATGGGAGCCGAAGCCGCCGATGGCGCCCTCCTCGATGGTGATGAGCGCCTCGTGGTGGCGGGCGAGCGACAGGATCAGGTCGCGGTCGAGGGGCTTGGCGAAGCGGGCATCGGCCACCGTGGGCGCGAGGCCGCGCTGACTGAGGCTCTCGCAGGCCTTCAGCACCTCCGCGAGCCTCGTGCCGAAGGAGAGGATGGCGACGCGGCCACCCTCGACGACAATGCGGCCCTTCCCGATTTCGAGCGGCATCCCGCGCTCCGGCATCTCGACGCCGACCCCCTCGCCCCGCGGATAGCGGAAGGCACTGGGCCGGTCGTCGATCGCGGCGGCGGTGGCGACCATGTGGACAAGCTCCGCCTCATCGGCCGCGGCCATGACCACCATGTCGGGCAGGTTGGCGAGGAAGGCCACGTCGAAGCTGCCGGCGTGGGTCGCGCCGTCTGCGCCGACGAGCCCGGCCCGGTCGATGGCGAAGCGGACGGGAAGCCGCTGGATCGCGACGTCATGCACGACCTGATCGTAGCCGCGCTGCAGGAAGGTCGAGTAGATCGCGCAGAAAGGTTTCAGGCCGCCGGCGGCGAGCCCGGCTGAGAAGGTAACGGCATGCTGTTCGGCGATGCCCACGTCGAAAGAGCGGCGCGGGAAGCGTTCGGCAAAGAGGTTCAGGCCCGTGCCGTCCGGCATCGCGGCGGTGACAGCGACGATCCTGTCGTCCGCCTCGGCCTCGCGGATCAGGCTCTGCGCGAAGACCTTGGTATAGGCGGGCGCGTTCGAGGGCGCCTTCTTCTGCTCGCCCGTCACCGGGTCGAACTTCGCCGTAGCGTGGCCCCTGTCGGCGGCGCGTTCGGCGGGCGCGAAGCCCTTGCCCTTCTTCGTCAGCACATGGATGAGCGTCGGCCCCGTCGCCCGCGCCTTCGCGGTGCGCAACACGGGAAGGAGCTGGTCGAGGTCGTGGCCGTCGATCGGCCCGACATAGGTGAAGCCGAGCTCCTCGAAGAGGGTCCCGCCGATGGTCATGCCCTTCAGCATCTCCTTGGCGCGGCGTGCACCTTCCTGGAAGGGCTCCGGCAGGAGGCTTATCGCGCCCTTGGCGGCCGCCTTCAATTCCTGGAACGGTGGCTCGGCATAGAGACGGGACAGGTAGGCCGACAGGGCGCCCACCGGCGGCGCGATCGACATCTCGTTGTCATTGAGGACGACGAAGAGCCGCTTCTTCAGGTGGCCGGCATTGTTCAGCGCCTCGAACGCCATGCCCGCGCTCATCGCGCCGTCGCCGATCACCGCCACGGCCTCGCCCGGGCTGCCGCCAAGATCGCGCGCCACGGCAAAGCCCAGGGCGGCGGAGATGGAGGTGGAGGAGTGGGCGGCGCCGAAGGGATCGTAGGGCGACTCCGAGCGCTTGGTGAAGCCCGATAGCCCGGCCTTCTGGCGCAGCGTGCGGATACGGTCGCGCCGGCCCGTCAGGATCTTGTGCGGATAGCACTGGTGGCCGACGTCCCAGATGATCTTGTCGCGGGGCGCGTCGAAGACCGCGTGGAGCGCGACGGTGAGTTCCACCACCCCGAGCCCGGCGCCCAGGTGGCCGCCAGTCACCGACACGGCGCTGATGGTTTCGGCCCGGAGTTCGTCGGCGAGCATCCGAAGCTCGCGGTCGGAAAGCACCTTCATGTCGGCGGGCGTCGTCACGCGGTCGAGCGTGGGGGTCTTGGGTCGGTCGGTCATGCGCCCTCCCCGGGCGTGCGCTCAGCTTTCGCGGGCAATAACGAAACGCGCGGCCTCTCTCAAGGTTTCGGCAGCGGCAGCATAGGGGAAAAGCGCGGCTTCCGCCTCCGCCACGAGGTCGCGGGCGCGTTTTTTCGCGCCATCGAGGCCGAGATGCGAGACAAACGTGGCCTTGCCCGCCGCGGCATCCTTGCCGAGCGCCTTGCCGGCCTTGGCCGGATCGCCCTCCACGTCGAGGATGTCGTCGGCGATCTGGAAGGCAAGGCCGAGGGCGCGCGCATAGGCGGTAAGCGGCGCCGGGTCGGCGCCGGCGAGGATCGCGCCGGCGGTGGCGGAAAATGCGATCAGCGCGCCGGTCTTGCCCGCCTGAAGCGCGGTGATCTCGTCGAGCGTGAGCGGCCGGGGCGCGGTTTCGGCCGCGATGTCGAGCGCCTGGCCGAGCACCATGCCTTCGGCGCCGGAGGCGCGGGCGAGGGCGGCGACGAGCGCGATGCGCCGGTCGGCGGGGCCGAGCGCCGCACCGGTGAGAAGCTCGAAGGCCAGGGTCTGAAGGGCGTCGCCCGCCAGAACGGCCGTGGCCTCGTCCCACTTCACATGGAGCGTCGGCTGGCCGCGGCGGAGCGCGTCGTCATCCATGCAGGGCAGGTCGTCGTGGACGAGCGAATAGGCATGGAGCGCCTCGACGGCGGCGGCGGCGGGCATGGCGCCGGCGGCCGGGATGCCGTGGAGCGCGGCGCTTTCCAGCACGAGAAAGGCCCGCAGGCGCTTCCCCCCCTGAAGCGCGTAGCGCATGGCGTGGACGACGGGGACTTCCGCGCGCTCGGCCAGCGCGGCATCGAGTGCGGCCTGCACCCCGGCCTGCGCCGCCTGCAGACGTCGCGCGAACACCTAGAGCCCTTCGGCCGGCACCGTTCCGGTGGGCGCGCCGTCGGGGCCGAGGGTGATCTTCGCCACCTTCTCCTCCGCTTCCTTCAGCTTCTTCTCGCAATGCGCCTTGAGCCGTGCGCCTTCTTCGTAAAGCGCGATGGATTTCTCCAGCTCAACGTTGCCGGATTCGAGATCGCGCACGACCGCTTCCAACTTCTTCATCGCTTCCTCGAAGCTCATCCCGGTCAGATCGCTCATGCGTCCCGCTCCATCAGCACGTCCAGATGCGCGGCGACCGAGGCCGCGAGCGCGTCGAGATCATAGCCGCCTTCGAGTGCGGAGACCACCCGGCCGCCGCAGACCTCGGCGGCCAGGTCCGAGATCGCGCGGGTGATCCAGGTGTAGTCGGCTTCCGTCCACATCAGGTTGGCGAGCGGATCGTCGCGGTGCGCGTCGAATCCCGCGGATACGAGGATCAGGTCGGGCCGGAACGCCCCTACGCGGGCGAGCGCCGGTGCCCAGGCTGCGCGCATCTCCGCACCGCCGGTGCCGGGTCGAAGCGGCAGGTTGACGACCTGCCCGTGCGCGCCCGTCTCCTCCGCCCGGCCGGTACCCGGCCAGAGCGGGAACTGGTGCGAGGAGACGAAGACCGCGCGCGCTTCGTCCCAGAGGAGGTCCTGCGTGCCATTGCCGTGGTGAACGTCGAAGTCGAGCACGGCGATCCGCGATAGCCCATGAACATCGAGCGCGTATTTGGCCGCGATGGCGACCGTGCCGAACAGGCAGAAGCCCATCGCGCGGGTTCTCTCGGCGTGGTGGCCGGGCGGACGCATGGCTACGAAGGCGTTTCGCGCCTCGCCCTTCAGGACGGCATCGACGGCGGCCTCGATGCCGCCCACGGCGCGGAGGGCCGCTTCCCACGAGCCCTCGGACATGAAGGTGTCGGCGTCGATCTGGTTGCCGTCGCCGGCCTTCGGTCGTGCCGCCCTGATCTCTGCGACATAGGACGCCGCATGGCAGCGCAGAAGCTCGGCCTCGGCGGCGAGGGGCGCCTCGCGCCGGTCGAGCGCGGCGAAGCGCTCGGCCGTCAGGGCCTCCAGAATGGCGTGGAGCCTGTCCACCCGTTCGGGATGGCCGGGGGGCGTGACGTGGTTCAGGGCGGCGGGGTGGGTGAGGAAAAGCGTGGTCATTCCGCGACCCTAGCGCGGTTTCATGCAATCGCAACACCAGAGGCTTCTTTGCTTCTCGTTGATTCATATCAATTCATGAATGTCTCCATGTGTGCAGCCTGTGTACTGGGGCTAAGTCTTGAAATTAGGAGACGTGATGATGCTCAAGAACAAGCTGGTACTGAGTGCAGGGGTTTCCGCATTGGCGGTTCTGACGGCGTTCGCCTTCGTGGACCGGTCCGACACCGGCAACCTTGGTGTTTCGGCCGCGTCGGCCCAGGAGTCGGGCTCCCAGCAGGGCAACCAGGGCGGCCAGGGGCAGGGCGGCTCGGGGTCCCAGGCGGGACAGGGAAACCAGGGTGGTCAGGGTACCGGACAAGGCGGCCCGGGCGACGATTCGGACGGCAAGGGTCCGCAGGCCGGCGGTCCGTCCACCTCAGGCAGCGGCGGCGGCAAGCCGGTCTGGGCGCAGGAAGGCATCCCGGAGGTCGAGCTTGGTCGCCTGAGCGTGGCGCGTTCGCCCGACCAGGTGCTACAGCGCGCCTACGACGAGGCGCTCGCCAGCCTCTCGCCGGAGATGGTGGACTTCTACTCGATGTCGCTCGACGAGATGATCCTGGAACTCTCGACCAACTGGGACAACATCACCATCATCGACTCGCCGCTCCAGAACCTCGCGCTTCTGGAAGACGCGCTGGACGGGACGTCTCAGCTCACGTCGCTCGGCGTGACGAACACCAATGACACGCTGATGGCGGTGTTCCTTGGCGTTGCCTCCGACAAGAACGTCGCGATCTCGCCCGATACGGCGATTGCGGTGTCCACCATCCTCGGTACGCCTCTTTCGGATGCCGAGGCGGCGGCTCTCGCTGCGGACGCCGAAGCAATCCGGATCGCGGTTCTCGCCGGTCACGGCTGAGGCGCTTCCGAAAAGGCCCGGCGCGCGATCGCGGCGCGCCGGGCCAACCATGGTAACGGGGGCGTCGATCAAAGATATGGGGAGACGGTTCATGACATCTGAAGGATTGGTCCCGCGCTGGCGGCATCTGAGCATCGTGATCGTTGGGGCGGCCGCCTTTGCGTTCGTGCCCGGTGGTCCGTTCCATCCGGCATTCGGCGGCGCTGCCTATGCCCAGCACACGGGCGGCAGTCATGGCGGCGGCGGCCACGACGGCGAGGAACACGATGACTCCGGCCACAGCGGCGGTCACAGTGGCCACAGCGGCGGTCACAGCGGCGGCAGCGGCGGCCACAGCGGCGGGCATGGAAGCGGTGCCGGCACCGGCGGGCACGGCCAGGGCGCAGGCGCGGGCCGCGGCCAGCCCGGTGCCGGCGGGCGCCCCGTCTGGGCGCGCGAAGGCATTCTCGAAGTGGAGCTCGGGCGGCTGAACGTGGTGCGAGCACCGAGTCACGTCCTGCAGCGTGCCTACGACGAGGCACTTGCATCCCTGACGCCCGAGATGGCGGATTTCTACTCGATGGATCTGAACGAGATGATTGCCGCTTTGTCGACGAACTTCGACAATCTTTCGTACATCGACTCGCCGCTTCAGAACCTCGCGCTTTTCGAGGATGCGCTGGACGGCTCTTCGGTGTTGACCAGCACCGGAGAGATCAGCAACACCAACGGAAATCTGCTGGCAGCCTTCCTGGGCGTCGCTTCGGATAAGAACATTCCGATCACCGCCGACTCCGTGACGGCGGTGACGACGATTCTCGGGGCGCCGGTGACCGGTTCCGCCGCCGCAGCGCTCGCGGCGGATGCGGACGCGATCCGGATCGCGGTGAAAACGGGTCACGGTTAGAGCAAAACATTCAATTGGGACTTGAGGTTGTCGCGCCGCGGTATCCATTCTGACGCCGCGGCGAACAACAAGTGGCCAGCGTCGGGCAGGAAGGAAAGGCAATGCGGGCAACCTGGACCAGCGCCGCTCTGGCTGCGATGACGGCAACGAGCCTTTCGGCGGGGGAGACCCCGGTAGACTACGGACGGACACTTTTTGGCAGGTCGTCGGAAAGCGTCACCTTTGGTCCCTATGTCAGATTCGAGGCCGGTCGGGCAGCCACGGGTCTTGACGATGCCAACTGGGTTCCGCCGGGCGCCGGCGATCCGCGCGTCTTCTTCAGCGCCGGCGACGACGACAACGCCTTTGTTGCCGCGGCCATCGGCTTCGACTGGATGAACGGGTTTCGCGGCGACGTCGGGCTCGTCTCCGCCGGCGAGATTGACGCCACCGGCCCTTGGTCTTACACGGCACCCGCAGTGCCCGGTCCCCACGCCGACATCACGGCGGCGAGCGTTCGGACCACGGCGCTGATGGGCAGCGTCTACTATTCGCCGCTTGAGCAGCGCGGGGTGAACTCGCGCATTCAGCCCTATCTTGTGGCCGGCCTGGGTTTCGCGCGGAACCAGATGAGCGACTGGACACGTACCAACGCAGCCGCACCGGATCCGGTGCGCAGTTTCGCCGGCAAGAGCAGCGTCGATCTGGCCTATTCGATCGGAATGGGCGTGGAGGTCCAGGTAACGCGCGCCGGGCAGCATCCGGTGCTGGTCGACCTTTCCTGGCGTTACTACGATTTCGGTAATGCCGAGGGCAGTACGACGCCCCTCACCGGCGGGCAGCCTCCGCGCGAGGCGCTCAACGTCGACCGCAACGACAGCGTGATCTCGCTCGGCGTCCGCGTGCCGCTGAAGCGCTACTGAACCCTAGTCCGGCGCGAGCATGTAGCCCGCGCCGCGCACCGTCTGGAGGTAGCGGGGCTGCTTGGGGTCGGTCTCGAACTTGCGGCGGAGCCGTGTGATCTGCACGTCCACCGCGCGTTCCTGGGTCTGGCCGGTATCGCCGCGTCCGCCGCCGCGGTTCAGGTCCTCCACCAGCGAGGTCCTGCTGACCGGCTCGCCGGGGCGCGCGGCAAAGATGCGCATCAGCGCCGCCTCGGTCGCGGTCAGCCGGATGAGGTTGCTGCCACGCCACATCTCGCCGCGGTCGACGTCGTAGCGCACCTCGCCCATGGCGAGGACCTTGGGCAGCTTCGGTTCCACTTTCGCCGGGGTGCGTCTGAGGATGGCGTTGATCCGCAGGAGAAGCTCCCTCGGCTCGAAGGGCTTGGCGAGATAGTCGTCGGCCCCGGCCTCCAGTCCCGCTATCCGGTCGGAGGTTTCGCCCCGCGCGGTCAGCAGAAGGATCGGCGTCGCCATCTTCGCGCGGAGCTCCCGCGTGAGGCTGATCCCGTCCTCGCCCGGCATCATCACGTCCATCACGATCAGGTCGAAGTCGAGCCCGGCGAGGATCCGCCGCGCATGCGCGGCGTCGCGCGCCGTCGTCACCCAGAAACCGTTCCGGATCAGGAACTTCTGGAGGAGCGAGCGGATGCGCTCATCGTCATCGACGATGAGAAGGTGGGTGTCGGGTTGGGCCGTCATGCCGCACCGTCCTTGATCGCCTGATATTGTCGCCGGATGTCCGGGTCCATCATCGCCTCCAGCACCTGGCGAAACCCGGCCACCGCCGCCGGGCCCGCCGCGCGGTAAGCCGCGCGCATCCGCGCACGCTGGGCGTCGCTGAGTTCGCGTTCCAGCATGGCGCCCTTCTCCGTCAGGAAGAGGTTGCGTTCGCGCTTGTCGCGCCGGCCGACGCGGGCCTCCACCAGTCCGTCGTCCACAAGCGTCCTAAGCACCCGGTTCAACGACTGCTTCGTGACGCCCAGGGTCGAGAGAAGCGCGTTCACCGTCAGCCCGGGCTGGCGGTTGATGAAATGGATCGCGCGGTGATGGGCGCGGCCGTATTCGTGATTTTCCAGAATCCGGTCTGGGTCGGCGGTGAAGGCGCGGTAGGCGAAGAACATCGCCTCGATTCCCTTGCGAAGCTGTTCATCGGTCAGGAAGAGGAGGCTTTCGCCCCCCTGGGTCGCCTTGCTCTGCGCAACCATGTACCGACACCTCCGCACCAGCCTCGGACGGGATTTTATGTCAGCGATGTTGACTTTCCAAGACTCAACTGCTAGCGAGTCTTCGATTTCGCGCAACATTATGTCCGAAGCGGACCTAGTTTGCGCAACTTATGTAAAACGGGTGCGCCCGAGGAGGATGCGATGGCAGGGGCCTATGACGACCGCGACGGCAAGATCTGGATGGACGGCAAGCTGGTGGAGTGGCGCGCGGCTCAGGTCCATATCCTGACCCACGCCCTGCACTATGCGTCGGCCGTATTCGAGGGCGAGCGCTGCTACGACGGCAGGATTTTCAAGGGCCACGAGCACTCCCTGCGCCTGCGCCGCTCGGCAGAACTGCTGGACATGGAACTGCCCTATTCGGCCGACGAGATCGACGCCGCCAAGGAGGCGATGCTGAAGGCCAACGGCTGGACCAACGCCTATGTCCGCGCGCTGGCGTGGCGCGGCGCGGGCGAGGACATGGGCGTTTCCGCCCGCCGCAACCCGATCCGCGTCGCGGTCGCGGGCTGGGAATGGGGCAACTACTACGGCGACGCGAAAACGCGCGGCGCCAAGCTCGACATCTCGAAGTGGAAGCGGCCATCGCCGGAGACGATTCCGTCGGAGGCCAAGGCGGCTGGCCTCTACATGATCTGCACCATGTCCAAGCACGCTGCCGAGGCGAAGGGCTGTTCGGATGCGATGATGTTCGATTATCGCGGCTATGTCGCCGAGGCGACCGGGGCGAACATCTTCTTCGTCAAGAATGGCGAGGTGCACACCCCGAAGGCCGACTGCTTCCTGAACGGCATCACCCGGCAGACCGTCATCGGGATGCTGAAGGACATGCAGGTGAAGGTGCATGAACGCCACATCCTGCCCGAGGAACTGGAGGGCTTCGAACAGTGCTGGCTGACCGGAACGGCGGCCGAGGTCACGCCCGTGGGCCAGATCGGGGACTACAATTTCGAGGTCGGCGCGCTGACGCAGCGGGTGGCGAGCGAGTACGAGAAGCTCGTGCGCGCCTGACGCGCGCACGAACTCTACGCTTGTCGGCGTCACTCGTTACGAAACGGGGTCACGGGCAGGCGGCCACGTAGGTGTAGCCGCTGGGGTAGCGGTAGGTGCACTGGCGCGGCTGGTTGGCGGCACTGACGAGGCCGCCGACGGCCGCACCGGCTGCGCCTCCGAGCACCGCACCTTGAAGCTTGTCGCCATCGTCAGAGGCGATCGCGCCGACAGCGGCACCCGTCAGCGCCCCGGTGGCGACGTTCTGATCGGTGGTGTTCTGGCAGGCCGCGAGGCCCGCGGCGAGCGGCAGGAGGAGCAGGAACTTCTTCATCGGGTGTCTCCGAGGTTGGTCGCGTACCACAGCCAACGCGGGGAGAGGGGTCGGGTTCCGGTGCTCAGTCTTCGTCGGCGAGAAGGCGCCTGAGCCCCGCCCGATAGTCCGGATAGACCAACCGCACGCCAAGCTCGCGCTTGATCCGGTCGTTCCGGACCCGCTTCGATTCCGCATAGAAGCTGCGCGCGAGCGGGGTCATCTCGGCTTCCTCGAACGGCACCTCGGGCGGCAGGGGCAGGCCGAGAAGGCGCGCCGCCTCGGTCAGCACGTCCTCGGGCGGGGACGGGTCGTCGTCGGCGACATTGTAGATCGCGCCGGGATCCGGGCGCGCGATGGAGGCGGCGAGGACGGCGGCGATGTCATCCACATGGATGCGGCTGAAATACTGGTTGTCGCGGACGATGCGCCGGGCGATCCCGTTCCTCACCTTCTCGAAGGGGCCGCGGCCGGGGCCGTAGATTCCGGCCAGGCGGAAGATGTGGAGCGGAAGCCCGCTGCGCGCGGCAAGCGCCTGCCACTGCTCTTCGGCCAGAAGCCGCTGGCGCCCGCGGGTCGTTGTCGGCAGAAGTGGCGTCCCTTCGTCGACCCAGCCGCCCCCATGGTCGCCATAGACGCCGGTCGTGGAAAGATAGCCCACCCACTGAAGATGTGGCGCGGCGGCGGCGATCGCCGCGCCATGCCGGGCGAGCACCGGGTCGCCCGCGGCATCGGGGGCGATGGAGGCGAGGACATGCGTCGCCGCCGCGAAGGCGGAACCGAGGTCGGCCCCGGGCCAGATCAGCGGCTCCACCGCCTCGCTGGCAAGGCGGTCGGCCTTCTCAGCGCTCCGCGTCGTGCCGATGATCCGCCAGCCGGGGCCGAGGCGGCGGGCGAGGGCGGCGGCGGAATAGCCGTGGCCAAGGGAGAGCAGGGTTCCGGTCATGGCCCGACTATCCGGGCCCGGACCGACGAGCGCAAGGGCGCTTGACGCCGCGGGGGCCGCGTGGCGGGATGAGTCCATGACCGGCAAGACCGATGACCTGGATGCTGTCTACGCGCTGAGGACGCCCGAGGATTCGGTGCGCTACTACCGCGACTGGGCCGCGCGCTACGACCGGGACTTCGCGGCCGGCATGGGCTACCGCAGTCCTCATGCCGTGGCGGCGGTCTTTGCCGCGCTGGGCGGCCGGGGGCCGGTTCTCGACGTCGGGGCCGGCACCGGGCTCGTGGCCGAGGCACTCGCCCGCATAGGGACCGGGCCGGTCGACGCTATCGACATTTCCGCCGAGATGCTGGCGGTGGCGGCCGGGAAGGGCATCTACCGGCAGGTGATCCGCGCCGATCTGACTGCCGTCCTTCCCATCGGGAACAGTGTCTATTCCGGCCTGATCAGTGCCGGAACCTTCACCCACGGCCATGTCGGCCCGGAGGCCTTCGAGGAACTGCTGCGCGTCGCTTCGCCGGGGGCGCTCTTCGCGGTCACGGTTCATTCCGCGGTCTACGAGCGCATGGGCTTTGCGCAGCGTTTCGCATCGCTCGGCGGGCGGATCAAGGGATTCCGGACCGAGCCTTTCGACATCTACGGCCCGGACGCCGAGGGCGCCCATGCGGGCGATACCGGCTGGATCGTCAGCTTCCGCAAGGCGTGATCACCCCCGGCGCACCTTGCCGGGCCGTTCGCGCGGGAACGGCAGGAACTCCACGCCGCCCGACTGGCGCACCGGCTGCGGATAGAGGGTCATCAGTGTCAGCACGTCCTCGGGCATGTCGGTCGTGACCGGCAGTCCCAGCCCCTTCGCCTCGGCCGCCGGGATCGGATAGTCGTGCGTCCAGTCACCCGAGGCGAGCTTTTCCGCCAGCGCCGCCGCCTCGCCGGGCGGCATCCGCACCGCCAGCAGTTCGGTCGCGGCACGGATCACCTGCGCAATCGCCTTGCGGCTCACATCTGCAAGAATGAGCGTCTCGTCGTCGAGATCCGCCACGGGCTTGCTCTGCACCGCGGACAGGATGGAGGCCGCCGGATACTGGTTCACCTGCGGGTCGATGGGGCCGAGTACGGAATGGTCGCACATCACGATCTCGTCGGCGGCGAGCGCCACCAGCGTCCCGCCGGACATGGCATGGTGCGGCACGAAGACGGTGACCTTGCCCCGATGCGCCTCCACCGCGCGGGCGATCTGCAGCGCCGCGAGAACGAGCCCGCCCGGCGTGTGCAGGACGATGTCGAGCGGCATCTCGTCGTCGGTCATCCGGATCGCGCGCAGCACGTCCTCGCTGTCCTGGATGTCGATGTAGCGCATGAGCGGAAAGCCGAGCAGGCTCATCGTCTCCTGCCGGTGGACCATCAGGATCACCCGGCTGCCGCGCGCCTTCTCGATCCGGGAGATCATGCCAAGTCGCTTCGCCTCGATGATCTTCCGTGTCAGCATCGGCTGCAGCATCGTCAGGATGACGAAGATCCAGAGCAGGTCGGAGGCGGACAGCGTCA
This sequence comes from Albidovulum sp., assembly GCF_041919395.1. Lineage (NCBI taxonomy): Bacteria > Pseudomonadati > Pseudomonadota > Alphaproteobacteria > Rhodobacterales > Paracoccaceae > Albidovulum > Albidovulum sp. Next base: position 6,835 of record NZ_JAYRTX010000023.1, on the reverse strand, counting down.
TGAGCCCTCCCTGCCTGCACGGTCCAGATGGCCGAGGTCGCGCGCGGGGTCGATCTGGTCGCGCACCAACTGCTTCAGGGCTTTCACGTCGGGAAATCCGCCGTCGCGCTTGCGTTCCCAGAGGAGCTCGCCATCCAGCCGGATCTCGAAGATGCCGCCGGTGCCGGGGACGAGCGTCACCGACCCGAGGTCCGGCCCGAAGGTGGACAGAAGCTCCTGCGCCATCCAGCCGGAGCGAAGGAGCCAGTTGCATTGGGTGCAGTAGGCGATCTCGACGGCGGGCTTGGGCATGGCGCGGGCTCGCGGGATTGGCTCGCCGGCACTAGATCACGCGGGCGACGCCCTGCCAAGCGGTCAAGGGGTGGGGCCGCAGAGACAATGGCCATCGATCCGGGAGTTTGATGCGCAGACCAGGCGGTGCAGCGCTGCATGACCATCGTCACCGTCGGGAAATCCTTGGCATCGCGGGGAAAAATCTGGCATGGTTTCGACGAGGTCCGGACGCCGCCGCAGCGGGGCCCGGCAGGATCCTGCGCGACCAGAAAGAGAATTTCGATGCTGAAGACGCGATTTCCCGCATTCATTGCCGCAGTTGCCCTCTGTGCTGTTCCCTCGGCAGCTCTCGCCTACATCGGTCCCGGCGTCGGCGCTGGCGCTATCGCTGCCGTGCTCGGTGTGCTCGGCTCCATCTTCCTCGCCATCGTCGCGGTCATCTACTACCCGATCAAGAGGCTGATGAAGGGCCGGAAGTCGAAGGCCGCGAAAACGACCGATAGCGGCAAGCCCGCGGCCTGAACGCGATGCTCTGGCTCTTCGTCCTGATCGCGGCCGTCGCGGCCAGCGAGGCTTTCCTGCGACTGCCGCTCTTGCCGGTCATCCGCCGCGTCACGGAAACGGCCAGGAAATCCGGCCGCGTACTGACCAGCAAGCGCATCTCCGACCACTGGAAGGAGCGTGTGCTGCCACGCTATTCCTGGGTGATCGGCAAGGGCTCGGTCCAGTTCTTCGCGCTGCTGATGCTCGCGCTCGCGCCGGTCGCGGTTCTCGGGTTCGCCTTTCCCGGGGGCTTCGCGGCCTGGGGCGCCGCGCTGATGCGGCCCCTGGTAATCCTTGTGCTCTGCCTCGTTTCGATCGGCTACATCTGGCTCAGGCTCAGGCTTAGGGTGGGCCGTGGCTGACTATTCCGCGCTCGACCGGCTTCTGCACCGGGTGGCGCTCGCCTCGCCGGCGCTTGGCGAAATGGCCCATGACATCGAGCGGGGCATGTTCCTGAAAAAGGCGCCCGCCGATACCGGCGCCCATGTCTTCGTCACCGGCCTGGCGCGCGCGGGGACGACGATCCTGATGCGGGAGATCCATCGCACCGGGCAGTTCGGGTCGCTCACCTATGCCGACATGCCCTTCGTGCTCGCCCCGAATCTCTGGGCGCGGCTGAGCCGCAAGGGACACCGGCCGGGCGTCCGGACGGAGCGGGCACATGGCGACGGGATCGAGGTGGACATGGCCAGCCCCGAGGCGCTGGACGAGGTCTACTGGCGCGTCTTCGCCGGAAGGGACTACATCGGCGCCGAGGGCCTTTCGCCGCATCACCCGGATGCGGAGTTGATCCAGGGCTACCGCGACCTCATCCGGCTCGTGCTCCTGAAGACCGGCAAGGCGCGCTATGTCTCGAAGAACAACAACACCGTCCTCAGGCTTGGAGCGCTGGCCGCGGCAATGCCGGAAGCGACGTTCCTCGTGCCGCTTCGCCGCCCGCTCGACCATGCGGCGAGCCTGCTTGGCCAGCACCAGCGGTTCTTGGCGGCCGACGCCTTCACCCGCGACTACATGACCTGGCTCGGCCATCACGAGTTCGGGGCGACGCACCGGCCGTTCCTCTTCGGCGGCCGCCCTGCCGGCGACCCGATGACACTCGACTACTGGCTCCGGCTCTGGCTTGCCGTCTATGGCGCGCTCGACCAGGTGGAGGCGGCGCATCCGAACGTGACCTTCGTCCCCTACGAGGCGCTGTCCGCCGATCCCGCCGTGTGGGAGGCCGTGGCGCGGCGGATCGGCGTCATCCCGGCGGCGGCTGAGGAACTGCGCCCTACAACCGACAAGGCGCCCGGCCCGCATGACGCCGGCCTTGCCGCCGACGCCGGGGCGCTTCACGCCCGCCTCGCGGCGCGTGGCTTCGCCGCGCTCGGCCTGCCGGCGGGCTGACGGGGCCGCCCCTTGCCCGGCCGGGCCGGTTCTGGCAGGGTCTGGCATGACCAGCCGCCCGCGATCCCTTGCGCCGATCCAGCCGGAGATTCGCCGGCACCGGCCCGCCGCCCCGCCCCGGAGCCAGAGGCCATGAACGCCCAGGACCAGAGCCCGATCCTCCTCCCGCCCGCCGCATCCGCCGAACCCTTCACCGACGCCGAGGCCGCCGTCGCAAGGCTCGAAGCCCTCTATGCCCAGGCGACGCATTTCCTTTTTGATCGGTTCAAGGAGACGCTCGCCGGCAACCCGCCTGCGGCTCGGGTCCGCGCCTTCTACCCCGAGGTGCGCATCACCACGAAGACTCATGCAACAGCCGACAGCCGGCTCTCCTTCGGCCATGTCGCTGTGCCCGGCACCTATGGCGCCACGATCACCCGGCCCGACCTCTTCCGCAACTACCTCATCCAGCAGCTTGACCTGCTGATCCGCAACCATGGCGTGCCGGTGATCGTGGGTCCGAGCGCCACGCCGATCCCCATCCATTTCGCCGTCGCCTCGAACCCCTCCGTCTCGGTCCCGCAGGAGGGTGTTCTCTCCTTCCCCTTGCGCGACATCTTCGACGTGCCGGACCTTGCCACGACGAACGACGACATCGTGAACGGCATCGCCAAGCCCAACCTAGACGGATCCGGCCATCTCGCGCCCTTCACCGCCCAGCGCGTCGACTACTCGCTCGCCCGGCTCGCGCATTACACCGCCACGGACCCCGGGCACTTCCAGAACCACGTCCTTTTCACCAACTACCAGTTCTACGTGGACGAGTTCGAGGACTTCGCCCGCAAGGCGCTGGCCGACCCGGCGTCCGGCTACACCGCCTTCGTGGCGCCCGGCAACCACGAGATCACGACCGCGGACGGCGACCTGCCGCTTCTGCCGAAGATGCCGCAGATGCCCTCCTATCACCTCAAGCGAAGGGGCGGGCAGGGCATCACGCTGGTCAACATCGGCGTCGGCCCCTCCAACGCCAAGACCGCGACGGACCATATCGCGGTGCTAAGACCCCATGCATGGCTGATGGTCGGCCATTGCGCCGGGCTCAGGAACAGCCAGTCGCTGGGCGACTTCGTCCTCGCCCATGCCTATCTGCGCGAGGACAAGGTGCTGGACGACGACCTGCCGGTATGGGTGCCGATCCCGGCGCTCGCCGAAATCCAGATCGCTCTGCAGGAGGCGGTGGCCGAGGTCGCCGCCCTCGACGGGTTCGAGTTGAAGCGGATCATGCGCACCGGTACCGTCGCCACCGTCGACAACCGCAACTGGGAACTCCGCGACCAGACCGGCCCGGTTCAAAGGCTGAGCCAGAGCCGCGCCGTCGCGCTCGACATGGAAAGCGCGACGATCGCCGCCAACGGCTTCCGCTTCCGGGTGCCCTACGGAACGCTTCTGTGCGTGTCGGACAAACCGCTGCACGGCGAGTTGAAGCTGCCCGGGATGGCCACCGATTTCTACAGAACACAGGTCAGCCGCCACCTTCTCATCGGCGTCCGGGCGATGGAGCGACTGCGCGACATGCCGCTCGAGCGCATCCACAGCCGCAAGTTGCGCAGCTTCGAGGAGACCGCCTTCCTCTGAAACCGCCCCGATGCCGCAGCGGAAGATGCGAAAATACGCCACAAACGCGCGGAAATGGCTTGCCACGCGCCACAAAACATTGTGGAACGCCACTACATGACGCTAAAAGGCGCAGATAGGCCCCAAGCAGACGGGCAACAGTGAGGAGACAGACATGTCCAAACCGATGACCAAGACCGAGCTCGTGGCGGCCATCGCCGGCGAGATGGGGTCGGACAAGAAGACGGCCTCTTCGGCCCTCGACGCGATCGCCTCCGTGGTGGCCCGGGCCGTGGCGGGCGGCGGTGCCGTGACCCTTCCCGGAGTCGGCAAGGTGCAGTGCCGCGCCCGGCCGGAACGCCAGGTGCGCAACCCGGCCACCGGCGAGACGATGACGAAGCCCGCCGACAAGGTCGTGAAGATCTCCGTGGCGAAGTCGCTCAAGGACTCGATCAACGGCTGAGCCGTGCCGACATGGCCGGACCGCCGGCAAGGAAGGGCCGCCCCGAGGGCGGCCCTTGCGTTTTTCCGACCCCCTTTCCGTACGGCACAGCCAACGCATCCGCCGCCGCTCGGGTCTTGCCACCGCCGAGCGGGCGGGGCAGATAGGCGCCCGGGACGTGAGGGGAACGCCATGGACATCCGCGCTATCGCCATGGGGCTCACCTTCGTCTTCATGTGGTCCTCGGCCTTCACCTCGGCACGGATGATCGTCGCGGACGCGCCGCCGCTGGCGGCGCTGTCGCTTCGCTTCCTTCTATCTGGCCTCATCGGCGTCGGTATCGCCCGCGCCCTCGGGCAGAGCTGGCGTCTCACCCCCGGTCAATGGCGCTCAGTCGCGATCTTCGGGCTTTGCCAGAACGCGCTCTACCTCGGGCTAAACTTCGTCGCCATGCAGCAGATCGAGGCGTCGCTTGCCTCGATCATCGCCTCCACGATGCCGCTGCTGGTGGCGCTGCTCGGCTGGCTCTTTCTCGGCCAGAGGATCAGGCCGGTCGGCCTCGCCGGCCTCGTTGCTGGGGTTGCGGGCGTGGCGATCATCATGGGCTCCCGCCTGTCCGGCGGGGTGAGCCTTTCGGGCGTCGTCCTGTGCGGGATCGGCGCGCTTGCGCTCGCGATCGCGACGCTCACGGTGCGGGGCGCGTCCTCGGGCGGCAACGTCCTGATGATCGTCGGACTGCAGATGTTCGTCGGTGCCGCGATTCTCGCCGTGGCGTCGCTCGCCACCGAAACGATCGCCGTCCACTGGACCCCACGCCTCGCCCTCGCCTTCGCCTACACGACGCTGGTGCCGGGCCTGATCGCCACCTGGATCTGGTTCCGGCTCGTGGCGCGGATCGGCCCGGTCCGAGCCGCGACCTATCACTTCCTGAACCCGTTCTTCGGCGTGCTCGTCGCCTCCGTCCTTCTGAGTGAACGCGTGGGGCCCGCCGACCTCGCAGGTGTCGCGATCGTGGCGGCGGGCATCCTTGCGGTGCAGATGTCGAAGGCGCGGGAGGTCGCGGTCAGAACCGGCTGAAGAAGGCCCATATCTCGTGCGGCGAAGAGATGTCCGTGTTGACCTGCCCTGCCCGCCCGCCCGGCAGGGCCTTGAGCCCCCCCGGCCAGCCATGCCCGCCCCCGCCGACGCTGTAGAACCCGGTCGACGCGACGCACCCGGTCAGGGTGCGACGCTCCACGCTGCCGATCCGCGCGGCAACGGCGCCGTCGCAGCGGTTCCGACGGGCGAAGACGGCCATCGTCTCCTCGGCCGACAGGACCCGGTCGCGGTCGCGCCTCCCGAGGTTGATGGCGCCGCCCGCGTAGGGGACGAAGGGGTCGGCCGTGCCGTGGATGAGCAGGAAGCCCAGGGGCGCCCCCGTGGCGCAGTCCTGCGCCTCGGCCGCCGGCAGCACCATCGCCACCGGCGCGATGGCGCGTAGGAGACCGGGAGTGTCGCAGGCGAGTGCATAGGCCATCATCCCGCCGCGCGAGACGCCGGTGGCGAAGACCCGCGCCCGGTCCACCGGGTGGTCGCGCGCGACCGAGGCGATCAGCGCCGCAAGGAAACCTTGATCGTCGCGTCGCGGGCTGAGCCCGCGCGACATCTCCCCCGACCCGGTGTCCCACATCCGCCGCACCGCATCGGGATAGAGGACGAGAAGGCCGTTCTCCTCGGCCAGCGCATCGAAGCGGCCGCGGGTGGCGTAGCGAACCTCGCGCGAAGACCCGCCGCCGCCGTGAAGGACAAGGACAAGCGGTCGCGGGCCGGGAAAGCGGGCAAGCCCTTCCGGCACGTAAAGCCGGAAACTCCGGTCCAGCCCGTCGTGGCGGATCGTACCTGAGGTGAGTCCGGCCAGGGCCGCCCCGGGCAGGGCGGCAAGCGCCAGAAGCATCAAAACCATGCGGATCATCAAAACCTCCCTCCGCGCCCCCGGAGGCTCTCACGGGGCAGCGGCGGAGTTCCGTCGCGCTACCAGCCCGGCTCGCGTGCCCCGAGGTCACGCGCGAGATCGGCGAGGAAGCGGCGCATGACCTGCACCCGTTCCTCGGCGAGCCGCCGCCCGGTCGCGGTCAGGAAAGTATCGGGCAGCTTCAGAAGCTTCACCGCGAAATGGTCGAGAGCCCAGGCCTGGTCGTCGAGCGGCCGGTCGGTCGCGAAGGGATCGTCGGGGTGAAAGAGCGGCCGGCCGAGCGCGCCGGCCACCGCGAAGGTCCGCGCCACGCCCACCGCGCCAAGCGCCTCCAGCCGGTCGGCATCCCGCAGGATCCGCGCCTCGGGCGAGGTCGGATGGCCACCGCCGGAATAGCTGTGCGCCTCGATCGCATGGCGGGCCTGAGCGATCTCGGAGGGCGAAAGGCCCAGCGCCTGCATCACCGGCCCCGCGGCCGAAGCCGACATCATCGCGGCCTTCGCTCGCTTTGGGTGGTCCTTCGGCAGGCTCACGAGGTCATGGAGATAGGCCGCGCAGAGAAGGATGCGCGACGGCGCCATCCCCTCGCCGTGGGCAATCGTGCGCGCGTGCATCCAGACACGGTCGGAATGTGCGAGGTCATGCGC